>MAIU01000010.1 GCA_003344655.1 Candidatus Korarchaeota archaeon NZ13-K | reverse complement strand
TGGAGAGGGCCCTCTCCAAGGATGGAGGCCCCATGCTGGTGATATTGGATGAGATCGATTACGTGAAGAACGGCGACTCCCTCATCTACACAATTCTGAGGTTGCATGAGGGAGGAGTCCCGAGGTCCCCGACGGTGGTGGCCGTGGCAAGGTGGGAGCCTCCTTACATGCTCGATGATTCCATAAGGAGCTTCCTCATACTGAAGCTCTCGCTCGAGAGGTACACGCCGGAGCAGCTGAGGGACATAGTGAGGTACAGGGCCAGCGAGTCCTTGGAGGAGGGAAGCTACGATGAGGAGGTGATAGATAGGGTGGTCGAGCTCTCCAAGCATACCGGTAACGCCAGGACTGCCCTGAAGATACTCTATCTGGCGGCTAAGCTGGCCGAGGAGAGGGGACTCAAGGTCATAACACCGGATCACGTAAGTGAGGCTGCTTCAAGGGTCGGCGTGGTGGGGATAAGTGAGGAGACCATAGCTCCTCTCGACATCCACGATAAGCTCCTCCTGCTCGCCGCCGGTAGGAGGTTGACCTCCTCGGGCAAGTCCTGGATAAGGATGGGCGACCTCCTGGAGGAGTACAAGCTCATCTGCGAGGAGGTCGGAGTGACGCCATACAAGTACACCGCGATATGGAAGAAGGTGAGGGACCTCAGGAACATGGGGTTCTTCGAGACCAAGAAGTCGGGTGAGGGCATGAGGGGGCAGACCACGCTCATCTCACTGGGATCCATCCCGGCAGATAGGCTGGTGATCAAGCTCAAGGAGATGCTCAGGGAGGACCTAAGCCCCCTTCCCTTCGAGCTCTAGCTTGTAGATCTCCTCAAGATCGGATAGTATCTCCCTCATGTCACTCTCCCTGATGCCCAACTCCCTGCACAACCTCCTCACGATCTTCCCACCGGCCTTGGCATCAGCCACGAGCAGGGGAACGATCTCAACCCTCACGGAGGCGGTGGATACATGGATCCTCCTCGCTATGTCCTCCAGGAACTTCTTGGTCCTAGACCTCAACTCCTTCGTGGCAGAGAGCTGCTTTATCATCTCGGGGGGCCTGAGCCTCTCCCCTTTGGGTCTCTCCTCCTTGGCTGCGCAGACCCCGAAGGTCATCAGCTGGGTGAAGTAGGCCAGGAACCTCCAGTTGTTGGTCCTTATTATTCTCCCCCTCATGAGGTCCGCAAGCGACAGCATCTCGTAGGCCCGAGCCAGCGAGCTACCCTCGTAGACGTGAGCCACGTTCTCCTCTATCCACCTGAAGAGCATGTCGGGATCCATGTCAAGGTTCAGGGAGGATAGGTAAGCTGGATAACAGTTCTCCCCGTAGAATACGGCACTCAGCACCTTGAAGACATCCGTCTCTATGTCCCTCTTCCCATACTTCTCACCTATGTACCTCGCCAGGTTGTGCGAGCCCTTCACCAGACCCTCGAGATCGTTTATAGCTGCCCTAAGATCGCCCTGACTGGATTTCGCTATCCTCGTCAGCACCTCCTCGGGGACCTCAAGCCCCTCCCTCTTGCATATCTCCCTGAGGACGCTCACGACGGTCTGCCACCTCACCCTTGAGAACTTCACCATCGTTGATAGGGATCTTATCTCGTACAGGTGCCTCTCATAGGGATCGTTGGCCGTCATGACCACTGGAACGTTCCCCCTCGCTATGAGCTCCTTCACAAGCGATGCTATTGTGTAGCCCTCACCCGGAAGCGCATCTATCTCATCAAGTATCACGATCCTCCTGCCACCCGTGAGCAGGCTCACAGCGCTTGAGCTCTCGACCACATATCGAAGGTGTTCCCTGTCCCGAAGATCGCTCGCGTTGACCTCCACGGCATCGTAGCCGAGCTCCCTAGCGATCGCATGGGCTGCGGATGTCTTCCCAGAACCGGGGGGTCCGACTATGAGCAGGGGCTTCACCCTTTTACCCTCTCTAACATCCCTGATCCAGCTCCTTATCTCCTCCACTGCCTCCTTCTGCCCCTTTATCTCATCCAATGTCCTGGGCCTATACTTCTCCACCCACGGAACCTCTCCCATGCGACTCACCGACCTCCACAAGTTTGGCCAGCATTGCAGCGAGCTGAACGTCTCCATGGGCCCCTTCGGTCACTCTGAAGTCTACCTCACTGAGGAATATCATCAGTCTGGCTTTCTCCTTCTCCGGTATCGTCTTGCTAGCGATTATCTCCCTGTTGAGCTGTCTTATCACGTCCTGGGCGGACATCCCGTAGTTTATCATCAGGTTCCTCAGGGCCTCCCTGGCTGAGAGGAACTTCCCCTTGAGGGCGGAGTTTATCATCGCCCTCACCTCCTCAGGATGAGCGAGTCCCGCGACCCTGTAGACCACCTTGGAGTCCACCTGGCTGGCCATCACGGAGGCGGTCTGAAGCAGATTTATGGCCCTCCTGAGATCCCCCTCGGCCACGTATATTATGGCGGATATCCCTTCCTCCGTGAAGCTGACCCCCTCCCTCTCAGCTATCATCATCAGCCTCCTCTTAACGGCCTCCTCCGGGATGGGGCCGAACCTGAAGACGGCGCACCTGGACTGTATCGGCTCTATTATCTTCGATGAGTAGTTGCAGGCGAATATGAACCTCGTGGTAGCTGAGTACATCTCCATTATCCTCCTCAATGCCTGCTGGGCGTCCGCTGTGAGGTTATCAGCCTCATCCAAGTGTATTATCTTGAACGGGACGTCGCCGAATGGGGCTGTCTTAGCGAAATCCTTTATCTTGGTCCTGATGGTGTCTATCCCCCTCTCATCGCTCGCGTTCAGCTCGAGGTAGTTCGAGGCCACGAGCTCCTCGGACTTGTAGAGATCGTTCGCCAAGGCCAAAGCGGTGGTCGTCTTTCCGGTGCCGGCGGGTCCAGCGAATAAAAGGTGAGGCATCGATCTCCTCTCGACGAAACCTTTCAATGCCCTTATTATGTCATCCTGACCCACGACATCGTCCAGAGTTTTCGGTCTGTACTTCTCCACCCACAGCTCGAACGTCATGCCCACCACCTTCTCGGGATCATTGAATCGATGGGATAATTTAATAACTCAGCTGGGCGCCTGAGGGTGAGGTAAGCGTATGTTCCCGGTGAGGTGCTTCACCTGCGGCAGTGTGATAGGGGACAAGTGGGAGGAGTTCTCCAGAAGAGTCCTGGCTGGGGAGGACCCCGGGAGGGTGCTGGACTCCATGAACGTAACCAGATACTGCTGCAGGAGGATGTTCCTAACCCATATAGAGCTCGCAGACCTGGAGCTGTCCTTCTCACCCCTGATGGAGAGGTGATCGCATGAGCTACGATGATACGAGTTTGGCGAACGTTCCTCCCGTCGAGGACAAGGATCTGCTGATACCCAAGCAGAAGTACCTCCTCTCCGGAGTTCACGTGGGAACCGGGATAAGGACCAAGGACATGGAGAAGTTCATATACAGGGTCAGACCAGACGGTCTCTGCATACTCGACATAAGGAAGATAGATGAGCGAATAAGGATGGCTGGGAAGTTCCTCGCGAGGTTCGATCCCGAGAGAGTGCTCGCAGTGTCAGCCAGGATATACGGATTCAAGCCTGTCAGGAAGTTCGCCGAGTACACGGGAGCCATGCACATAACGGGCAGGATACTCCCAGGGACGCTGACGAATCCCCAGGCTCCACTTCACCTCGAACCTGACGTGGTTCTCCTCTCGGATCCAAGGGTGGACAGGCAGATACACGTTGAATCCGTGAAGATGGGGATCCCCGTGGTGGCCCTGGTCGATGCCGACAGCATGCTAGAGAACGTGGACCTCGCTATACCTGCAAACAACAAGGGAAGGAGATCCCTAGCTCTCGTCTACTGGCTCCTGACCAGGGAGGTGCTGAGGCAGAGGAAGGTC
The DNA here is from genome assembly GCA_003344655.1 of Candidatus Korarchaeota archaeon NZ13-K. Lineage (NCBI taxonomy): Archaea > Thermoproteati > Thermoproteota > Candidatus Korarchaeota archaeon NZ13-K. The sequence continues at coordinate 26,167 of MAIU01000010.1, read as the reverse complement.
ATCCCCATGGACGGGGATCTCCCCGAGAGTTATGAGGACTTCGCTACTAGAATAATGGGAGTAAGGTGATCCCTTTGGGGGTGAGGAGGCCAGCCGTAGCGGGCTCCTTCTACCCCTCCAGGAGCGACGCCCTGCTGGAGCTGATGGAATCCCTCTTCAGGGGCGCCGGCGCCAGCGGAATACCTCGGCCCGATGAGGCCGGGGAGAGGAGAGTAGCATCCATGATATCACCCCACGCCGGTTACATCTATTCGGGAAGGACTGCTGCCTCAGCTTACTCCATCCTAGCTCAAGACGGTGTTCCCGACAGCTTCGTTATAGTCGGTCCCAATCACACTGGCCTGGGGTCCGCGTTCGCCGTCACTAAATCCAAGTTCTGGGAGACCCCCCTGGGGAGGGTTGAGGTGGATCTCGAGCTCGCTGAGGCCATATCCGATCACTTCAACGATCTTGATTTCGATGATCTGGCTCACGCTTGGGAGCATTCCGTTGAGGTCCAGATACCGTTCTTGCAGGCCATCTACGGCTCCGGATTGAGGGTGGTCCCGATAGTCATGGGCATCCAAGAACCGGGCCCATCTGTTGAGCTGGGAAGGGCAATAGCCCTGGCATCGGAGGGCATGGGAAGGGATGTTGTCGTCATAGCTTCCTCGGACATGTCCCACTACCTGCCCGAGGATGAGGCCATCAGGAGGGACAGGGCCGCCCTGGAGGCCATCCTCAGCATGAACGTCGAGGCACTCTTCAGGGTCATTCGGGACCTAGATGTGAGCATGTGCGGCCCTGGGCCGGCGTCGGTGGCAATATCCTTCGCTAAGCTCAAGGGAGTTTCCAGGGGGGAGCTCGTCAGGTACTCCACTAGCGCTGAGACCAGCGGTGATAGGAGCTTCGTCGTCGGCTACGCCTCGGTGGTGTTCAGGAGATGAGCGATCTCACGAACAGGAGGAAGGCAGAGCACATAAACATGGCGTTACTCGATGAGGTGGATCTCTCCTCGAGGTGCAACTGGTTCGACTTCGTCAGGTTGGTGCACAACGCTCTACCCGATCATTCCTTTGACGACGTCGACCTGAGCTGGAGGTTTTTGGGGTACGAGCTAGAGGCCCCCCTGCTCATAGAGGGTATGACCGGGGGACATGAGACGGCACTCTCCATAAACGAAGCCCTAGCAAAGGCCGCCCAAAACGAGAGGGTAGCTGTTGGTGTCGGTAGCCAGAGAGCTGCTTTATTGGAGAGTTCGTTGGTAAAAACATACAGAATAGTGAGAGATATCGCCCAAGACGTCCCTGTTATTGCCAATCTTGGGATATCCCACGTGCTCGGGGAGGAGGGCATCGATAACGCGAAGAGGGCCGTTGAAATGATAGATGCTGATGCCATAGCCATACATTTGAACCCGCTTCAGGAGATAATTCAACCTGAAGGTGATAAAGACTTCTCAGATTCGCTTATAGCTCTGAGAGATCTAGTGAGGGAGCTTGACGTCCCCGTGATCGTTAAGGAGGTGGGTAGCGGCGTCTCTCACGAGCTCTCGCTCACACTGAGGAGTGTCGGCGTGGAGTACTTGGACGTTGCGGGCCAGGGGGGAACCAGCTGGTCCCTGATAGAGGGTAAGAGGGCCCCCGAGGGGTCCATGGAGAGGGAGGCCTCCATCAGGTTCGCTGACTGGGGAATACCGACACCGATATCAATAATTGAGGCCTCAAAGGCCGATTTAAATGTGATAGGCTCCGGTGGAGTCCGATCCGGTCTGGATGCGGCCAAATGCATAGCCCTAGGGGCCAGGGCGGCGGGAGCGGCCAGGCCCTTCCTCCTGGCAGCGATGAGGGGGGCTGAGGATGTGACAAGATTACTGAGAAGCTTCAAATTTGAGTTGAAGCTGGCTCTTTTTCTCACTGGCTCTCTGACACCCGATCAGCTCAGGTTGAGGAGGTCATACTACCTTCTGGAGCCCCTCCTCTCCCTGGCGAGATCGAGACTCACGTTTTTATATTCCTAGGTCAGGAGGATGGGGGGGAATGAAGGATGACGCGGGACAAACCCTCCTACGTGAGGTTTGAGGTCCCCAAGGACCTCGTACCCAAGATCCTCGAGCTGGTCCAGATGTCCCGGACCACGGGAGGAAAGCTGAGGAAGGGAGTAAATGAGACGACCAAGGCCGTGGAGAGAGGAGAGGCCCTCTTCGTCGTTATAGCTGAGGACGTCAATCCTCCGGAGATAGTGGCACATCTACCACTGCTCTGCGAGGACAAGGGTATACCATACGCATATGTCCCATCGAAGGAGGAACTGGGCAAGGCCGCGGGTCTCGAGGTATCAGCCTCCTCGGTGGCTGTGCTCGACGCAGGACAGGCCAAGAGTCTGTTAGAGGCTCTGAAGGACAAGATGAAGGAGATCAAGGGTTCCTGAGGCTGAGCTACCTTTAAATTTCACTGACCACCTTTTTCATGGATGGTGAGCTGAATGTCCCAGGAAGCGGATAAGGGATTCTATGCTGAGGTTGTCGAGATAATAGGGCGCACAGGCGTTGCCGGAGAGGTCATACAGGTTAGGGCGAAGATACTAGTCGGCAAGGACAGGGGGAGGGTTTTGACGAGGAACGTCAAGGGTCCTGTAAGGGTTGGAGACATCCTGATACTCAGGGAGACGGAGATCGAGGCTAGGAAGCTGAAACCGAGGTGATATGAATGGCAGTGCTCCTCAGGAAGTGCTCCTTCTGCGGAAGTGATGTCGAGCCCGGGTTCGGATGGATGTACGTGAAGGCCGACGGGACGATAATGTATTTCTGCTCCTCCAAGTGCGCTAAGAGCTACCTGAAGCTTGGGAGGAATCCTAAGAAGGTTAAATGGGTTAGGAAAGCTAAGAAGGGCTAGCTGGTGAATCTTGTTGAGCGAATCCAGGGCTCAGAAGAGGTACAGGCAGCCCCTAGTTTCCGTCCTAGGGCACGTCGACTCGGGCAAGACGACCCTGCTGGACTACATAAGGAAGACCAGGGTGGCCAGCAAGGAACCCGGGTCCATAACGCAGCACGTTGGCGCCTCAGAGATACCTGTTGACGTCATCTACGAGGTATGCAGGCCTGTCATGGAGGCTCTGAACCTCAGGTTCGAGATCAAGACGGGGGGCCTGCTCTTCATCGATCTACCGGGGCATGAGGCCTTCTCGAACCTCAGGAGGAGAGGGGGTTCCGTCGCGGACATAGCGATACTCGTTATAGACGTGAACGGTGGTGTGCAGCCCCAGACAGTTGAGTCGATAAACATACTGAGGGAGAGGAGGGTCCCGTTCGTCATAGCCCTCAACAAGATAGACACCATATACGGATGGAGGCCGCAGGAGGGGAAGCCCTTCATATTGTCCGAGAGGAGTCAACCAGCATCTGCCCTGGCCGAGCTCGAGAGGAGGCTCTACAGGGTCGTGGATCAGCTGATGGGGGTAGGCATAAATGCTGAGAGGTACGATAGGATAAGGGATTTCACGAAGACCTTCGCCATAGTGCCAACTAGCGCCGTGACGGGCGAGGGGATCCCCGATCTCCTCGCCATACTCTTCGGCCTGGTGCAGAGGTACATGCTGGACAGACTGGAGGTGACGACGGAGGAGGGAAGGGGAACCGTGCTGGAGGTGAGGCAGCAGCCGGGCCTGGGAACAGTGCTCACCGCGATAATATACGATGGTACCATAAGGAGGGGGGACACCATCGTGGTGGCCGGAGCCAGGGGGCCCGTCGTGACTAAGGTGAGGAGCCTCCTGATCCCCGAGCCCCTTCAGGAGATGAGGATGACCAAGAGGTTCAGGGGAGTTGATGAGGTCTCGGCGGCTGCCGGGGTCATGATCTCCGCCCCGGACTTGGAGGAAGTGCTCGCAGGCTCCCCAATTTACGTGGTAAGGGATCCCAGTGTTCTAGATAGCGTGAAGAGGGAGGTCCAGGAGGAGGTCGAGAGAATACTGATAAAAACAGATAGGGTGGGTGTGATAGTGAAGGCCGACGCTCTCGGCACCCTAGAGGCCCTGGTGTCTCAGATAGAGAAGGAAGGCATACCCGTCAGGAGGGCCGACATAGGTGACGTAACCAAGGCCGACGTGTTCGAGGCGGCCGTGATGAGGGGGAGCGACGAGAGGTACGCAGCGATACTCGCGTTCAACGTGAGGGTCCCAGAGGAGCTGAGGAGGGAGGCCCTCTCCAGGGGCGTGGTGATCTTCGAGGACGTGATAATATACACGCTCATAGAGAAGTTCAAGTCCTACTTGGAGGATCTGAGGAGGAGGGAGGAGGAGAGGGTCCTATCCCAGGCCATATTCCCGGCCGAGATTCTCGTGCTTCCGAACTTCGTTTTCAGGAGAAGCGAGCCCGCGATAGTCGGCATAGAGGTGCTCTCGGGATCCATCAGACCCGGCTACCCGCTGATAAACGGGAGCGGAAGGAGGGTGGGTGTCATCTTGGATATACAGCACGAGGGGAACAGGATCCCCGAGGCGAAGGCAGGCCAGAGGGTGGCCATCTCGATAAGGGGAGGGGTCGTCGGGAGGAACGTCAAGGAGGGGAGGGTTCTCTACACAGACGTCAGCGAGTTCGAGGATGAGAGGTCAAGGGAGATTTACTTTAGTAAGATGAGCGATGATGAGAAGTCCCTTTACAGGAAGATAATCTGGATAAAGTACTCGGGAAGAGGGGAGTCCGAGGAGTAGTCGGGACCTCCCAGCGGTCCGCCCCGGCCGGCCTCTCATGAGTTTTTATAGACCACTTGATGTTCCCCTCGGGTGGTCGAATGTCCGCTAGCAGGAGGAGGGGTGTCGTCGAGGAGTTCCTCGCGCTGGACATAGGGGACCCCGGGACGGGGAGGACCTTTCACCTGAAGATGCCGAAGGAGAGCTTGAGATACTTCATGGGTAAGAGGATAGGGGAGGAGATCTCCGGAGATCCCATCGGACTACCCGGCTACACCCTCATGATAACAGGGGGCACGGACAAGGACGGATTCCCGATGCATCCATCCCTGCCAATCCCGGGGAGGAAGAGGGTCCTGCTATCATCACCACCGGGCTTCCACCCTAGGAGGGAGGGGGAAAGGAGGGCGAAGCTCGTGAGAGGAAGCATAATATCCGAGGCGACCAGGCAGATAAACCTGAAGGTTGTGAGGCGAGGGGAGAGACCCCTGGAGGAGCTCGTGGGAGGAGAGGCTTCGTAAGGTGATTCGATGAGCAAGGAACCGCTGCAACCGGAGATGAACGTTGGCACAGCGGGCCACGTCGATCACGGTAAGTCGACGCTGGTGCAAGCCCTAACCGGTGTCTGGCCTGAGAGGCACAGCGAGGAACTCAGAAGGGGAATAACAATAAAGCTAGGTTATGCCAACGCCGAGCTGAGGAAGTGCAGCTCCTGCGACCGCTACACGACGTCCAAGGTTTGTCCTGTGGATGGAAGCGAGACCGTTCTGATCAGGAAGATATCCCTGGTGGACTGCCCAGGTCACGATACCCTAATGGCGACAATGCTGGCCGGCTCAACGCTGATGGATGCCGCCCTATTCATAATAGCATCAAACGAGCCGGTACCACAGCCCCAGACCAGGGAGCACCTGATGGCGCTTAAGATAATGGGGGTCACCCAGATGATAGTGGTCCAGACTAAGATAGAACTCGTCAGCGATGATGAGGCTCTAGAGAATTACGAGCAGATTGTAAAGTTCCTCAGGGGAAATTTGGATGAGATTCCCCCCATAATACCTGTCTCAGCACTTCATGGAGTGAACATCGACTTTCTGGTGAGGGAGATGGTGAGGCGGTTCATTCCACCCAAGAGGGATCCGAACAGGCCACCAAAGATGTACGTGGCCAGATCGTTCGACGTCAATAGGCCAGGGACCAGACCCGAGAAGCTCGTGGGAGGCGTTCTGGGCGGCACCATCATACAGGGGAAGTTCAGGGTGGGGGATGAGATAGAGATAAGGCCTGGCGCCTACAGGGGAGGCAGGTTCATACCATTGACCACCAAGATAGTGAGCCTGAAGAGCGAGGAGACTCCCCTCGAGGAGGCCCATCCGGGCGGCCTCATAGGCGTGGGCACGCTCTTGGATCCCGCCCTGACCAAGGCGGATAACATGGTGGGTAGCGTGGTGGGCATGCCGGGCGAGCTCCCCCCGACCTGGTCGGAGCTCGATGTGGAGGCCAGGTTCTTCGAAAAGATAGTCGGCATGAAGGAGGAAATACCAGTTAGTAAGCCCAAGAGCGGGGACTTCATTCAGCTAAACGTGGGCACGGCCACGATACCGGCCGTCTTGAAGGAGATAAGCGGCGAGGACTTCATGAAGCTCATCGTGAGGATACCGGCCGTTGCGGAGCTGGAGCAGAGGGTGGCCATATCAGCTAGGGTGGGGAACAGGTGGAGGCTGATAGGCTACGGTCACGTCAAGGGTGGCGTCGAGTACAGGGTCACGGGATAGGGGGATATGGGCATCAGAGGAGTCTCTTTAGAAACTCCCTGTCCATCAGCAAGTCCATTATGGGTTCCCTCAATTCAACAGGCTCCCCATGCCTTGGCTCCGGGACCACTTTGTAGCTCCCGTTCCTGACGATCCCCTCTCGCGTGAGGTAGTAAGCGGCTCCCCTGGTCAGCTCGTAAGTTTCATAGTCGGGCCTGACCCCCCTGTGAATCACGTTACTCATGACGAGAACGCCCCTCCCGGAGTTAACGGTGACGTGCCCGTACTCAGGGGGTATCTCGACCAGGGAGCCCTGTCGAGCCCTCACGATGAGGAAGTCCTCCACTTCGAATGGGGAGGGTCCCCTCCTCTGGACGAGGAAAGTGGCCTCGCCCGAGTGCACGAAGTAAACCTCGGGCAGATGCCTCCCCCCCACCGGGAGGTGATAATGACCCTTCGTCTTAGCGAGCTCCCCTCCCACCTCCCAAGGAAGCACCACAGTCAAATCGAACCTCAGCATGCTATGAGTTAGGGGTGGCAGGTCTCTGTAGATGAGATATGCCGTTGAATCCTCCTTCAAGGCATCAGGGCTCATCAAAACTCTCTTCAGCTCACTCAACCGTCTGATCTCCGGCTCCACCTCTCTACCGTCCGCAAGCAATCTCAGCCCATCCTCCTCGAACTCGATGCCAGGGGCTATCAGCATCGCGCGATCGGATCTGATTAGTTTATAAGCGGTTTTCCGACCCTATGCGGGATGAAGAAGGCAATCATACCATCGCTGATAGCTCTACTTTTGATCCCCCTGGTGGTCGCTTCAGCGCAGATAAGTTACGAGGTGGATGAGGAGGAGGTCTTGCTCATCATAGAGAGATCCGGTGACGTGCTTCTCCACTACAACCTGACGATCAGCGTGATCTCGGGAGTGGTCAGCAGGTACGTCTCGATCGGCATGCCCTCAAAGGACTTCGATGTGCTCCTAGCCTCTGAGGTTTATGGAAGTGAATTGAGGGAGGTGGATCATGAGAGGGTCATTGAGAGCGACTATTATGCCGTGAAGATGCATCCAAGTAGGCCCATATATGCCGGGGAATCGAGGACCTATCACCTGGAGGTCAGGCTGAGGAACTTCCTCTACGAGGACATGACGAACCCTGGAAACGTCGGGCTGCGATTCACACCCTCTTGGTTCGACGCCACCGTCAAAGGGCTCAAGCTTTGGGTCATCCTACCTCCAGGGGTTAAGAGCGTTGATGTGAGGAATCAGCCGGATTATGATAATTTGATCCAGCTGGAGGATGGCAGGCTCGCTCTCTATTGGGAGAGGAGCATGCTACCTCCCAACTTCAAGCTGGACGTCGGGATCTCCTTCCCGAAGGAGTACGTGACCGCCTACGTTAGATCCGAGGAGAACGACCTTCTTTACGCGGCGGTGGCCCTGCTCCTGCTGGGGGCCCTCCTGATCTCCATCTTCCTGATAGTGAGGTACGTCAAGATTTTGGTGGAGAAGAGGCCTTATCAGATTCCTGAGGTGGTGGTCGAGAGTCTGGGGGTCAACAAAAAACTGGAACCACCAGAGGTAGCTTATCTCAAGATGCTGGAGGGGAGGAAGATTAGCTACGGCAGGATACTGACGATAATAGCCCTTATGCTATCCAGAAAAGGTCTCCTGAGGATCAAGAGATTCGATCCCCTTGAGATGGAGAGATTGGAGGAACCGGGAGCTCACATCAGGGCCTATGAGAATCAGTTCCTAAGATGCCTGGATGACGCGAACCCGCCGAAGGAGGAATGCCTGGTTGAGGTCATCAAGGTCCTCCACAAGAGGGTGAACAGGGAGCTCTCCGGGTACTCGAGATTTGGAACGCTGGTTCATTACGAGAAGCTGGTCAACTCGCTCTGGAGGAAGCTATCCGAGGAACCACCCGAGGGGAGGCTCGAGTTCCTCAGGGAGAACCTACCCTGGCTCTTGACGGATGAGGACTTCGATCGTAAGCTGAGGGAGCATCTGAGGGGAGGAGCCCAACGGGAGGTGAGCTTTCCGGAGCCCGTTGACATCTGGATCTGGATCCCGGGGAGAGGGGGCACCGTTCAGATCCCCGGCCCGGCCCCTAGGAAGCCCGAGAGCAGGGAGGTGCCAGTGGTCACGGACATCGAGAGGGCCGCTGATTCAATAGCCAGATCCGTCGAGGGCTTCTCCTCCTCCATAGTTAGGAACTTGGAGAGCTTCTCTGAGAACGTGGCCAAGGCGATAGTCCCAGAGAGGCCGAGGGGGACCAGTAGGAGGGTCAGAGTGGCCTGCGCCTGCGTGAGCTGCGCCTGCGCTTGTGCCTGCGTGAGCTGCGCCTGCGCTTGTGCGGGAGGTGGTGTGGGTTGAGCGCGAGGGAGCTCCTGACGTTCAACTACAGGGGTCACAGGATCCAGCTGAGGATAGAACCATACAGCATCGGATCCATCGTCGTGGATGCAAGCAGGGTCGCCTACTTGAATCACACGGCCGCCCTAATGGTTAAGGTCTTCCTGTCCGGGGGAGATTGGAGGGAGGCCCTGAGGGAGCTGAAGATCCACTACAGGGGTTTGAAGAGGGGAGAGGTAAGGAAGCACTTTGAGGAGATTTCTGATAAGATAAGCAAGTTCATAGATGGATATGCGGATCCTATAACCGATTTAGGTTTCAATTACCAGTTCCCGGATGTCTCAATTCTTCCCGCTCCCCTTAGGGCGGATCTGGCGCTGACTTATGATTGCAATAATGCGTGCATTCACTGCTACTCCCAGAGCCCTGCTGAGACGAGGGAGCTCAGCACGAGTGAATGGAAGGAAGTTCTCAGGATCCTCCGGGACCTCGGAGTTCCTCAGGTGACCTTCACGGGAGGGGAGCCGACCCTCAGGAGGGATCTCGTCGATCTAGTGGCTGAGGCTCAGAGGCTCGGGATGGTGTCCGGTATCGTAACGAACGGGACGCTACTGAGTAGAGATCTCTCTGAGAAACTCGCCAGGGCGGGCCTGGACTACGCTCAGATCACCCTGGAGTCGAAGAATCCGGAGGTGCACGACAGAATCACGGGAGTGAAGGGAAGTTGGGAGAGAACTGTTGAGGGCATAAGGAACATGGTGATGACGGGCATCTACGTTAGTGTGAACTCCACGCTGCTTAGAGAGAACTTGAATTGGGTAAAGGACACCGTCAAGTTCGTCGCTGAGCTTGGGGCCCACGGATACTCCTTGAACAGGCTAATCTACAGCGGGAGGGCCAAGCTTTCATCCGACCTGGAGCCCAGCATGGATGAGATCAGGAGGATCGTTTCGGAGACCAAGGAGCTCTGCATAGAGCTCGATCTGGACTTCACTTGGTACGGGGTCACTAGGTACTGTGAGATGGATCCCATCGAGTTGGGACTGGGTCCCAAGTTCTGCTCCGCTTGCAGCATAGCCATAGCGGTGGAGCCGGACGGCTCCGTCATACCCTGCCAGAGTCACTATCTGAAGCTTGGGAACATATTGAGGGACAGATGGGAGGACATATGGTACTCAGAGGGGTGTAGGAGCATCAGGGAAGGTGCTTACGTCGGTGACGCCTGCCTGAGCTGTCCCCTCCTGAGAGTCTGCAGGGGAGGCTGTCCCTTGGAGTCGGAGGTGAGGCCCTACCCAGCGAGCCCGCCGGAGGTCGGGACCCATGAGATCTGATGACATCCGGATAGTGGCTGATCTCATGAGGAGGAACGCGAATAGGGTGGTTGCCTTCACGGGAGCAGGGATATCTGCGGAGGTTGGGATACCCACCTTCAGGGGTAGGGGAGGCCTTTGGGAGAGGTATAACCCGGAGGAGCTGGCAACGCCCCAGGCCTTCAGGAGGGACCCCGAGTTGGTCTGGAGATGGTACGCCTGGAGGATGTCCCTAATAGGTAGGGCACGTCCCGGGCCCGCTCACGAGGTTCTGGCCAGGTGGGAGAGGGAGGGCATGCTCATGGGCGTCGTGACCCAGAACGTTGATGGTCTACACAGGCTCGCCGGTTCAGTAAACGTGGTGGAGCTGCACGGATCCATATGGAGGTTGAGATGTACATCCTGCGGCATCAGGAGGGAGCTGGGATTCGGAAACATCCCTGAGAGGATACCTCCCGTGTGTGACTGCGGCTCCATCATGAGGCCCGATGTCGTCTGGTTCCACGAGCCCCTCCCACCAGAGGCCTGGTCCGAGGCAGAGGAGATGATGAGGAGGGCCTCAGTCGTGCTGGTGATAGGAACGAGCGGTCTGGTGATGCCGGCTGCCTCCCTACCGATCAAGGCCCTGGAGCGCGGAGCCATACTGGTGGAGGTGAATCCGGAGGAAACCAGCTTGAGCGGGCTCGCGCGATTCAGGATAAGGAAGGGGGCCGGGGAGACGCTCCTGAGCATAGATGGATACCTGGGGGGAGCCCCTTGAGGATAGTTAGGTACAGCCCGGACCTGCTGGAGGGCATCGTGAGCATTCACTGCCCTAGATGGAGGGAGGTGCCACTCGGCATCAGGCTGAGTGAGTGCGGCTACTGGGGGGATCCGAAGGTCTTCAGCTGGTACGTGGAGAACCTGCTCTCGGTGGACGGGAAGGTTATAGTGGCCCTTAAGGGAGAGGAGGTGATAGGTGAGGCTGAGGTGGTTCCCGAGAGATCTAGATCGCCCGTTGGAGAGCACGCCTACCTTCAGATGGTCTGGGTCAGGGAGGAGGAGAGGAGGACGGGCGTTGGGAGGCAGCTCGTGAGCGAGTGCTGCAGGATAGCGGAGGGCATGGGATTCGATGCCCTCGACACGATACCCTACGATGAGGCGATCCCCTTCTTCGAGGCCCTGGGCTTCTCGGAGGTGGATTCCCAGGTCGTCATGGAGGCCCAGTCCAGGCCGGCTCCGGAGCAGCCCAAGGTGGAGGAGCTCGGGAGGAGGGAGTTCCCCGCGGCCGCTCAGATGATAGCTGGTCAGACCAGGCCCTCATCCCTCCTCTGGGAGCTCCTCTGGGGGAGGGAGGAGGTCGGCCTTCCACCCCCGAGGGTGCTGAGGGTGAGGGTCGGGCTCTGGGAGTTCATCATGGGCCTCTTCAGACCCACATTTGAGGATAACTATTTCTACGTTCTGATATGGGGTCCCGAGAGAGCGGGACTGGGTCAGATATTCGATTCAGCCGAGATGGCCTTGACGGTAGCTTATGAGATGGGAGCCACGCGGGTGAGAACCCAGACCTGGTGCAGGTACAGGGCCGCCTTCGAGGCGGCCGGCTTCGAGCCCCTGAGGAGGGTCAAGTGGATGAGGAAACCCCTGCGATGATGTCTTTCATTCGCAGGAGCCTCAATCCTTGGCCATGATATATTAGGGAAAATAAGGAGGATTCAGCCCCCTAGTCGGGGGCCGACGATGTTATCAACCCACCACTGCATCGACCAGAGCTCATCGTGCCCTATCCTCTGGCCGGGGAGTACCCTCAACCTGCCCTCGTTATCATATATTGGGCCCGTGAACGGATCGAAGGTCTCATCATTGACATGTACCCAGCCCTTTCCCGTCCAGATGGCTCCCATCTGAGCTAATCTAGCGAATACCAGAGTGTAGACATCCGGGTCCCTGAGCACCGTACCATTAGGCAATTGAACCTGACCCTTCACCCTCACGGACCTCAGCTCATCCACGAACTTCGGATTGATCGGCTCGTTGTAAGTGCAACCAAGCTCAGCGGCGCCCTCCTTCAGCTTCCACCAGTAGTCAACGTCCTGGAGGTTCTCGTTCGTGTAAGAGCCCGCGTATATCTTGGAGAGTATGTCGTCGTACACGACCTCCCAGTGGGCGATCTGCCCACTGACACACACATCCTTACCGTAATCCTTCATGGGGCTGTAGTGACCGAAGGCGAGAACCCTCTCCCCTCTCATGTAGTGCTCCTCAGCCACCTGAACCACCGTGGGCGTATCCTCCGTGAAAGCTAGGACGTCAACGCCCTCCGATATCAGGGCCTCAGCAGCCTGCCTGGCTTTTGTCGGATCGACCCATGCGCCTATCTCCCTGACGTACACCTTGCAGTCAGGACAGACCTCCTTGACGCCTATGGCGAAGGCGTTTATGTGCCTCACGACCTCGGGTATCAGGTGAGCCGCGACATAGCCTATCTTCTTAGTTTTCGTGAGGGCCCCAGCCATCAAACCGTTTAGGTAGTAGACTTGGTAGAACTCCACGAAGTAGGTCCCCATGTTGGGGGCCCTCTTGTAACCGGAGCAGTGCCAGAACAGGATGTCTTTGTGCTTCTGAGCCTCCTCCAGTGTTGGATCCATGAAGTCGAAGCTCGTGGTGAATATCACATTATAGCCCTGGGCTATGAGCTGTTCCATGACTCCAGCGGAGGCGGCGGGATCCACGGATTCCACTTGAGTCGTTTCAAGCCAATCATACTTCTTGTCGATCAGCTCCTTGGCTTGATGGTGCGCGTGGGACCAACCGTAATCCCCTATGGGCCCCACATACACGAAAGCTGCCCTCACTTTTCCCTTCTGGGGCGTTGCCGTGGTCAACTTCTCCGTTGTTATCGTCTGCGTTACGGTCTTGGTCACGGTGAACTCGGATCTGGGGGACAGAAGGTACCCTCCCGCCGCCCCTATTATCAGGAGGGCGAGAGAAAGGGCTACCACCTGATAGGGTCTCATAACATCACCTCATGGGGGGCTGAGCCTCCGCTGGGGCCATTATATATAAAGCTTTACACCTAAGATTCCGCTGCCACACGACAAATTCCGATCGCATCTCATGGGAAACTCAAGGAGAGGATCTCGAGAATTCAGGAACCTTTCAGCAGGTCCGTTCCCTGCTTCTGCCGATGCCGCTGAGGAGCTCAGATGCGTGGCTACAGCTGCAGACCGGGGGATAACTTTATTAAGAAGTTGACGCACAGCCCAGCACGGCCGCCGTGGGCGGCGGCCCGGGGAGGCCGGGCTGTTTCAGCCTCATGGGGGGTTGGCCTCCCCGTAACCCCGGTCTCTCAAAGAGACTCACTCCCTATCGTACGGAATTCCGAGGTAGCGCGGTGCCCCCACCCTCCTCCTGAACCTCCCTGAGGATCCCAAGGTCAGGATGACCAGTGTCATCAGATAAGGTAAGGCGCTGAGGAGCCACTGGCTGTAGCCCAGAGCCTGAAGGGTGTAGCTGGCTGCCTCTATCGTACCGAATAGGAAGGAAGTAAGCAGTGCCTTGGCTGGGTCCCAGAGGGAGAATATCACCAGGGAGATCGCTATCCACCCCCTGCCCGCCGTTATGTTCTCTATCCACACAGGGTTGTAGGAGGTCGAGAGATAGGCCCCAGCCAATCCTGAGAGCGCCCCTCCCAGCAGCGTGGACGCGTACCTCACCTTCTCGACGCTTATGCCAGCGGCGTCAACGGCTGCCGGATTCCCTCCCGTGGACCTTATTATCAGCCCATATCTAGTTCTAAAGAGCAGGAACCAGAGAAGGAGCGTCAGCAGCAGACTGATGTAGAAGATCGGGTCCTGATCGAATAGAAGCCTCCCGATCAGTGGGATACCATTAAGGGGGGCCATCGGCGTTGGGAGGAACCTCACGTCCGGGGGGAGCTGGAATCCAACGTACTTCCTGCCCACTAGAATGCTCAGGCCGAGCCCCAGCATGGATATCGCGAGTCCAGAGACCACCTGATTCGATCTAAGGGAGATGCTTATGAAAGCATGAATCAGGGAGAGCGACATTGCTGCGAGGACGCCTGCCGAGACCCCGAGCCAGGCGTTATGTGTCTGAAGAGCGACTATGAAGGAAATCGCCGCACCCATCGCCATCATGCCCTCAACGCCCAGATTCAGAACCCCAGATCGCTCTGCGTATATCTCACCAACGCATGCAAGCAGGAGAGGGATAGCTGTTCTGGATCCCACCCAGATCACGTTCTCCAATATTTCTAGCTCCATATCAACCCCTCCTCAACTCGTACCTTATCAGGAACTCGCCAGCCAACACGGAGAGGAGCATCAGCCCGTTGAACATGTTTATGAAACCCAGGGGGAGCTTGTAAGATATCATAGCGTAGCTTCCACCAACGAGCAGCCCCCCGTAGAGGAAGTTTGATATCAATAGATTCACTGGGTTGTTTCCGCTCAGCCAAGCCGTGATTATGGCTGAGAAGCCATATCCCGATAGGAACTCCGGAGTGAACCTCTTCTGAACCCCGCAAAGCTCCCCTATGCCGGCCACGCCCGAGAGGCCTCCGCTTATGAAGGCCGCCAGCAACAGGACCTTCTCGCCGCTTATGCCCGCGGCCCTGCTAGCATCCGGGTTCCATCCGAAGGCCCTCAGCTCGAAGCCCCATGTGGTCCTCCTCAGGATGAAGTATGTCAGAAATGTGGAGATCAGTGCTATCAGGAGGGTCGGCCAGTGCACCCTGGTCCCGGCTATGACCGGGAGCTGTGAGTTCGCGGGCAGCACCTTGGTGTGGGCGAAGCCTCCGTAGGTGAGTCCTCCCACGGTCTCCACGGCCTTCCAGGGGCCATGTATGAGATGCTGGAAGACCCAGTAGAGGATGTAGTAGAGCATGAGGGTTGACAGGACATCGTTAACGTTGTACTTGGCCTTCAGGAGCGCTGGAATCATCCCCCAAGCAGCACCCGCTAGGTAGCCCGCGATGAAGAGCGAGGGGATAAGTAAGAAGCTGGGCGCCTCCCCGAAGCTAGAGGCTATTAGGTAACCGAGCATGGCTCCGGCCAGCAGCTGACCCTCCGCCCCTATGTTCCAGAAGCCCGCCCTGAAGGATAGGGATAGCCCCGAGCTTATTAGGAGCAGGGGTATCATCCTCACGACGGACTCCGTCACCCCCACCCTGCTCCCGAAGACATTAAACAGCAATCCGGAGTAGAAGTCAAAAGGATTGACATCATGTAACATTAGAAGCAATGATGCTAATATCAAAGCCGCAGAAATGGATAAAATTCTTACACCTATTACGAGCTTCCTGCTGGCCTCCGGCCTCCTAACCACTCGCAAGGCGCAGCCCCCCCGTCATCATGAGACCTAGCTGCTCCGTGGACACCTCCCCGGGTCTGAACATTCCGACGAACTCGCCCCTGAACATCACCGCTACCCTGTCACTCAATCCCAATAGCTCGTCGAGGTCGCTGGAGATCAGAAGTACTGCGGCCCCATTGTCCCTATGGGCAACTAGGAGATTCCTTATGTACTCCGAAGCGGCCACATCCAAACCCTGAGTCGGGTTCGAGGCTATTATCAACCTTGGCTCAGCGATGAGCTCTCTTCCCACTATCAACCGCTGGATGTTCCCTCCGGAGAGGTTTCTGGCGGGCGCTTGGACCGAGGGAACGACTATTCTGAACTCCTCGACCAGTCTCTCAGCGAAGTAGTTTATCTCACGTTGATTGAGAATTTTCCTATGGCTGAATGGTCTCTCATTGTACCTCTTCAGTATGGAATTTTCCGCCACGCTCATCTCCCCGACTATCCCATACCTCATCCTCTCCTCCGGTATGTAAGCGACACCCAACCTGTAGATATCCTTGGGACTCTTGTTGGTCACATCCACACCCATGATCAGGATCCTGCCCCTTCTGACCTTCCTGAGACCCACTAGCGATTGGGCCAGCTCGTTCTGCCCGTTTCCGGCAACCCCACCTATCCCAAGTATCTCCCCGCTTCTGACCTGAAATGAGACCCCTCTGACGCTCTCATCCCCCCTGTCCCCCACGACGACGAGATCCCTCACATCCAAGACAACTTCCCCGGTCGCAGTGGACCTTGTAAGCCTGAAGGAGAGTTCCCTGCCTATCATCATCCTAGCTAGTTCCTCTTCCGTGACTTCTCGAGTTCCAAAGGTACCAACCACACTCCCGTTCCTCATAACGGTGACCCTATCAGCTACCTCGAAGACCTCCTTCAGCTTGTGCGTTATGAACACTATTCCCTTGCCGTCAGCCTTCATCCTCCTCAGGGAGTTGAATAACCCCCCTATCTCATTCGGCGCAAGGACGGATGTCGGCTCATCTAAGATCAGTATGTCCGCACCGGATAGCAGCAACTTGAGTATCTCCACCTTCTGCTGCTCCCCTAAGGAAAGTTGCCATATGTAGGCGTCCAGATCCACCTTTATACCGTACCTCTCCTCCACAGACCTCACACCCTCCTCCACCTCCTTCCTGTAACTCAAGAATCCCCTAGAGTGGGCCAGAGCGAGATTCTCCGCAACGCTATGCTCCTCGATGAAGAGGAAGTGCTGATGCACCATTCCAATTCCCAACTTGATTGCGTCCCTGGGGCTCCTTATCTGAACTTTCTTACCCCTCACGTAGATGTCACCCTCATCGGGCCTGTACAGGCCGAAGAGTATGTTCATGAGGGTCGTCTTGCCGGCTCCGTTCTCTCCCAGCAAAGCATGAACTTCTCCTGGCTTTAAATCAAAATTTACTTTATTATTGGCCGTCACATCATGAAATCTCTTTGTGATATTGACCATTCTAACTAAATACTCGCACCCCTCTATCGCTGAGATCCCAATCCCCCCGCTGCTCGCCCGCTAAATATTAAAGAGGACCCGCCAGCCCTTCCATTCAGAGAATTCCCGTGGATTGGGGAATCTTACCCTAATAAATTTTTATATTCCAGCTATGCTGTAAATATATTAGTGAAATAATCCCCAAAAAATTTTGAAAAGTTTGGAATGATAAGAAGGGTGCTAACCTATCGATTTTTGGTTATTTTTCATAACCAATAAATTTATTAATTACTAACTCCGAGGTTCACGGGTGATCTCATGGAGGCTGGCGGGATCCCCCTGCTGGGCGACAAGTTCCCTGAGATGGAGGTCAAGACCACGCACGGCGTGATGAAGCTGCCCGATCACTACAAGGGGAAGTGGTTCATCCTATTCAGCCACCCGGCCGATTTCACACCGGTCTGCACCACGGAGTTCTACGCCTTCCAGAAGAGATATGAGGAGTTCAGGAAGCTGAACACCGAACTCATAGGCCTGAGCATAGATCAGGTCTTCAGCCACATCAAGTGGGTTGAATGGATAGAGGAGAAGCTTGGTTTGAAGATAGAGTTTCCAATAATAGCTGATGATCTCGGTAAGGTCGCCGGGAAGCTCGGACTGATACACCCTAGCAAGGGCACCAACACCGTCAGGGCCGTCTTCATCGTGGACCCGCACGGTATAATAAGGCTGATACTCTACTACCCGCAGGAGATAGGCAGGAACATTGATGAGATATTGAGGGCCCTGAAGGCTCTGCAGGCCTCAGATAGTTACGAGGTCGCCTTACCAGCGAACTGGCCGAATAACGAGCTCATGGGGGATAAGGTAATAATAAGGCCGGCTAGCGACGTGGAGAGTGCCAAGGAGAGGCTGGAGTTGGCCAAGGAGAAGAAGATAGAGTGCTACGATTGGTGGTTCTGCTATAAGAAGATCTGATCCCCTCATTTTTTTATTGCGAATTGCCCCTGAGACCATTCGGATCTCGTCTATTGACCCCTGGCTGGATCAGCCAGCGAGTGCTAACGGGAGAAACTGACCGAGCTCGGCGAGATGCTTTTGAAGAAATTGCAGCATCTAGGCTAGGTCGGGGAGGTGATAAAAATGGATTTCATCATACATGGAGAGGTTTACGCTGGGCTGGATCTTCTCGATGACAACTCCGTAGCTGTTGCCATAACCTCTCCACCCTACTGGAGGCAAAGGGATTACGGATTTGAGGGACAGATCGGGCAGGAAGAAACTCCGGAGGAGTATATAGGAAGGCTCGTTGTCGTGTTCAGCAAGTTGAGGAGGAAGATGCGTGATGATGGCGTGTTCTTCCTGAACATCGGTGATAAGTACCTTCACAGGTACGGGAAGTCCCACCTCCTACAAATTCCTTATAGACTTGCTTATCACATGGTCAGGAATGGCTGGCTCCTCCTCGACATCATCATCTGGTACAAGCCAAATCATATGCCCTCCTCGGTCGAGGACAGGTTCACCAACACGTACGAGCCGGTGATGGTGCTGGGCAGGAGTGAGAGGAGCATATACATTGGGGGACCCCAGGTTGTGAAGATACCCCTCCAGCAGACTCCTTGGAAGCACACAGCGATATTTCCCGAAAAGCTCGTTGAGGAGATGCTCAAGAGGGTCAAGTTGGACGATGGAGACCTGGTGCTGGACCCCTTCGCTGGAACGGGAACCGTTGGGGTGGTTGTGAGGAGGATGAGGGAGGGACTCCTCCCCAAAAAGATACACTCAGTTCTGATAGAGAGGGGAGACGAGTTCGTGAATATCATGAGGCAGAGGACCGGAATAGAGTCCGTGAAAAGCATTGAAGGCTCACCATATGAGTGGGCGCCCGTGCAGGAGGAGAGGCCCCCCGACTTGGAGCCAAAGGAGGTGGTCTCTGACAGGCACGGAGAGGTCTTCATTGCGAACACAACGGAGGAGTTCCTCTCCGCCCTGAAGGGGATAACAACGGAAAGATTCAGGAAATTCCACAGGGAGGACGCTCTCTACTTCTTCGGTGTGAGGAATTGGACCTTGAAAGACCTTTACTATGCTCACACAATCCTCCATGAGGGCTACGTCCTGAGGAACATGCTGGTCGTCTCTCAGGGAGGGAGGTGGTTCCCTGTCTTCATGTTCGCCGCTAACAGCACGAGGGTGGCTTACAGATTTTACCTAGACCGCGTCAGGACGACGCCTAGGACCAGGGATAGTAGGAACTGGTGGAACGAGGATTTCATTGGGATGAGGGTCAGCGACGTCTCCGGAAAGAGGACCAGGGAGGGCTTTGTGGTTCATGTTCTCGATAGGTATCCGGATGGGTTCCCCAAGATAGTGGCGGTCAGGTGGGACGGGGAGGGCTCGCTCGAGTTCGTACTTCATCCCGAGAGGGATGAGCTCCTGATGGAGGGCCTGATCTACAGGTGCCCGAGGTGCGGTGGTGAGCTGGAGGAACCATATGATCCAGTGGGCGACAACATCTGCCCCCACTGTGGGACGCGCCTCTGGACAGGCCTGGAGAGCTTGCCCATAGTTGAGGAGCCCCCCGAGGTCAGGGAGATCGTTGAGGAGCTGGAATCCATGGATTACAGGGTTGGGGAGGTTGTGAACGTTGAGAGGCTTGAGGAGAGGAGAAGGAAGACCAGGAGCAAGTTCGCCGGGCTGGAGAGGTTTAACTGGGGTGCATCTCCTGGGGCTAGGAAGCTCATGCTGGGGGAGTACTTCACCAAGATGAGGCTATACAGGCTGGATCAGCCCGCTGTGGCCCAGTATCTCACGATCCTGAGGAGGTGGCGCGGCCTGAGCCTGCGGGATGTGATCGAAAGGCTACCTAGTTCCTACAGGCACACGGCCGGGCACTGGTTCAGGAAGGACTTCGGTGGGTCGATTCCGGTTCCGGAGGACATAACACTGCTTGAGGGAATTCTCGGGAGGGATGGAATGCTGAACGCGCTGAGGAGGACGGCTCTGAAGTTCCAGACGGTGAAGGCCTCCGCCAAGGGCAGGAACCCGGGGGACTTCATAGAGGGAATGGATGATACTGAAATCATTAATTATTTAAAAAAATTATATCTTCCTCGGCGAAAGTACATAGAAATTATCAATTACTCATCCTCATCCGCACGCGCTCCCTCTGACTCGACTCCTCGGTCCTCAAGAGCGAAGCCCCGCTGAGCGGACTCGGAGTCATTCGCATGTGTATTGTTTTCACATACCCGGGGTCAGCATATCCTATCCAATCCTCACAATTGAATCTATCTAAAAGAAATTTTCTTTAAGGAGGGGAATGGAGCGAAGGTGAATTCGATGTCCTTCTAGCAGCTGGGCTGACATGCTTAATGGGATACTCCCAGTGAGATTGTTAGGAGCCACTCCTCCAACTCAGCTCACATATCAAAGCTCCGTATTAGCCGGGAGGATTTTCCGATCAAAGATCCCCGGGGAAGCTATGGTGATCCTCAAAACCTCAGGAGATCTGGTCCTGGGCACGTGAAGAAAGCTTAAGTAGTTTTCCTACGGTTCACGTGGGTCCCAATCTTCTCTCAATCTGGGAATGTGTGTAAGGTCTTTCATCTAACGGGCTCCGCTAATTTTCCAGCCCGAAAGCTCCGGCCACCACGGGCGAGCTCATGGGGCCATATGGAAAAGTTTAAATAGACATTCTTCTGAGAACTCTCTTGAAGAGCGGAGGAAGTTAGGTACACTCGAGGGCTCTATATCCGGAAAATTGCACCAGATTCCTTGAAAGGTTCGCATTCCCTCGAGATTTCCTCGCTTTAAAGAAGCCTGGGGGGTGGGAGGGTGAGGAGGGAACTGGCTCGGGTGCTGGTCGCCGCGTTTCTCCTCGAGGTGGCCTGGGGGTTGAGCTCCACATATCTCGCGCTGGAGATTTATGGAGAGCTCGGGCTTCCGGGCTACTTCATAGCCATGAGCATCGGCTGCACGTCCGGTTTCATAAGCGCAATCACCTCAGGGATCTTGGTAAATCTCCTCAGATCTAGGAGGCTCCCTCTGATCTTAATAATCTCTTTCACATCCCTCTCCCTGCTATGCTGTGCCATGAGCGGTGCCAACCTGCTACTAGCAAGCTTCCTCCTCGGTCTCCTCCTGAGCTACGAGCCGGTGGCGATATCGAGCCTAGGGGAGGGGATCGATCATGGTGAGGCCTCCGGAATATATTATGCTGTCTCCAGGTCAGGGATCTCATTCGGACTCCTGATCGGAGGATTCCTGCTCGATCACATTAATATCGAGGGTCTTCTCACAATATCCTCACTCCTCTTCCTTTCATCATTGCCCATATTCCCCGATCAGGATGATCGCATGATGAGCATGACCTTCAAGGGGAGAACTCATCTCAGGGCCTTGGGGGCTCTAGCGCCTATACTACTCGCTGAGGACCTGGTCATGCCCCTCATGTACAGCCTGCTCGAGATCAAGCTTTACGAAGCTCTGGGAAGGTCTTCCCTCACCCTGGGGTCCATATACGCCATCTCCAACTTGCTGGAGATCGCAACAGGTCCTCTGATAGGGAAGATGGTCGATAAACTCGGAGGATTGAGGTCCTTCCTCTGCTCCAGTTTCGTTCAGCTGGCCGGCCTGCTGGCGTGTATCACGCTAAGTGAAGGGGAAGCCTTGATCCTTCTCATGCTACTGCCCATAGCTTCACTTTACTTCTCATCCAGAAATAAGCTCGCGGTGGAGATATCAGGTGAGAACAGCACTTTCATGCTGTCCTTCATCACGTCAATAAGCTCTCTCTCCGATGCCCTATTCTACGGACTCCTCTTCCTCCTCTCCGGAACCAGCTGATCTTCCGATCCTGACTCCTCTCAGCATCCCATCTCGAGTGGAGTCTCAACTCATGAGGCGCAACGCAGCTTGGGCAGTTGATTCGCGCTATATGTGGCTGGAGCATCTCTCATATCCCAAGCGAGCTCCGAATAATTTAGCATGCTCAGGCGGAATTTTGGGTCCTAATATCTAACTTTGATCGATTTCTGATGGAGTCTGCCTGCCCCTCTCCCCAATCAGGGCCTTCGCCACTCTCACACCTTCCACAGCGTTCTTCCCCCAACCATCGGCACCTATGGACCTCGCAAACTCCTGTGAGGTGGAGAGGCCCCCCACCAGCACCTTCACCCTATCCCTTATGCCCTCCTCCTCCAGCCTCCTTATGACCACCCTCATGTAATCCCTGGTTGTCGTCAGGAGGGAGCTCATAGCCAGTATATCAGCGTTGTGCTCCTTAACGGCCCTCACGAAGGTATCAGCGTCAACATCAACACCAAGATCGATTACCTCAAAGCCAGCAGCCCTGAGCATCGCCGTCACCAGGCTCTTCCCTATGTCATGAACGTCACCTTTAACAGTCCCTATAACCACGGTTCCCAGTTTAGATCTCCCGCTCTCCTTCCCTATCCCGAGCCTCTCTAGGGCTCTCCTGAAGAGATCGGCGGCCTCGAGCATCTCAGCGATGAAGTACTCCCCATCCTCAAAGAGCCTCCCTATCTCCTCCATGGCCTCGCTCATCGGCCCTAAGACGATCTCCCATGGGTCAGCTCCCTCCGAGATCAGATCATCGAGGCATCTCATGAACTCATCTGCGTTAAGGTCCACGAGGGATCTCTTGAGCCTCCCCCTCAGCCCCTCATCATCCATCAGGTTCACCTCCCGTGAGGTAGTAGACCCTCTTTATCCTCCTCCCGCACATCCTCCTCTTCGAGGAGATGAGACCCATTCCGCTGAGCTTGAACAGAGCCTTGTAAACACCTTGCAAGCTCGCTTCGTCGATTTGACGCCATATCTGATATGCTGTCATCTCCCTTCCCCTCCTCATGACGGCCAGCACCCTCCTCTGAAGGTCCGTGAGTCTTGGATGCGCGCCCCTCCACCTCCTCAGACCAGTCCCAGTTAGCAATGCGATCACATCTCCTCCTAGCCTAGAGGCCACCGCATAGGCCATGGCCGAGACGGGCTTCACGTAGATCCCCATTCTTGCCAATCTTATCATAGAGTCAACCGTCTCCCTCGGATCCGCCTCCACGGGCCTCACCCCCATGGCCAGCAGGATGTCCACCAGCTCCCCCCTCAGGGGACCGTGGTGGGCCAGGTAGACTTGAGGGACCCTCATCAACCCCATCTCCTCCAGCTCCAGAAACCCCTTCAGCACACCGTAAGCAAGAACTCCGGACTCAGATGGTATTGCTATGCCTCCTATACCCTCCCTGAACTCGTAAATCTCATAAGCTATTGTCTTGAATCCCTCCAACATGAAGGGGTTCTCGTAATCGCTCCTAAATCCATGGGGGCCGAAGGATATGGCCGCGTCCAGTTGGGACAGGTAGAGCAGCTCGTCCCAGTCGACCCTCTCGGGATCCACCCTGACCTCAATGGAGCCCCCGCACCTGAGTATGTAGGATGCGAGCGATATCGTGACGTCCGGAGAGAACTCCAGCTCGACCCTATTAGCCATGTCCGAGCAGCTGACCAAGACGGAGGAGCCCCTGTCTATGTAAGAGCCAGTGGGATTCTTGGTCTCGTCCTTTATCAGCGTGCCGTTCACCCTCCTCACATCAGTCAGACCTTCCCCCAGGCTCACTATCCTCTTAGCCCTTGGTAGAAGATTTTTATACCTCCAAATTGAGGGCTCTCCCTCCTGAACCTCCCAGAAAATCCTCTCCAGTCTTATTTCCATCAAAGAACCGCAGTGAGGACATCTCCAATCCGAGCTGGAGGTCGATCCGCACCTCGGGCACCTGTAAATCACAGGGAATTCGATCTGGTATTGAGTTAAAAATGTCCACCGGAGCTTCGCGAGGGGCGTGGGGAGAATTTTCCATCATATTTTTATATAACGGATTATTATAAAAATTATTGATTATTAAAGCAATATTGGTGAAATAATATTACTCCTTCTGACCGTTCACTGGGCTACTTCTGCTTGTAGGGCAGGTGCTCCGAGCCGAACAGGAACCTCCCGAGGATCAGCCTCATTATGTTCTGGCCGCCCTCAGCCCCAACGTAGTAGCTTAACACTCCCCTGAGGGCCATCTCCAGCGGGGTGTCCTTCGTGTAGCCGTATGCTCCCGTGGCCTTCATGAACTCCTTAAGGGCATCAACAGCTATCTCTGGGGCCAGTAGTTTCGCCATAGCCGCCCACATTCCGACATCCCTGAGAGTGGCATTCCCCTGATCGAACTGATCGACCATCCATGCCGCCTTATACATGACCAATCTGGCAGCCTCTATCCTCGCGTAGTAATCCACTAGCGGGAACTGGATCCCCTCGAAGGAGGCCAGGGATCTCCCGAACACGACCCTGCTCTTGACATATTCTCTAGTGTAATCGAACATTGCCATTGCTGAGCCCGTGCATCCGGCTGACACGAAAACTCTCGCCCTGTTGAATCCCTCCATCGCTATCTCAAAACCCTCGTTAACCCTCCCTATGAGGTGGTCCTCAGGAAGCTTGACATTGTTCAGCCTTATCCATCCGGTGCTTATTCCGCACCTCCCCATGTCATCGAAGAGCCCCGTCTCTATCCCAGGAGCGTTTATGGGAAGCCAGAAAAGGCTTATTCCCCTAGAACCCGCTTCCGGCTTCGTCTTCACCAAGGTGACGTACCCTCCATCCACCTCCTTCGCCTCGACTATGCCACTTATGTAAGTCTTCTCACCGTTTAGGATCCAATGATCGCCCTCTTTCTTAGCTAGGGTCCTGAAACCAGCTACATCGCTTCCGCTCTGAGGCTCGGTGGAGCATATGCCGACGAAACCCTCCCCTCTAGCCGCCCTGCTCAGCACCTCCTTCGCCAGTTCCGGCTTCGCATACCTCTCCACTATCTTCCCCCATGAGGCCTCCACCAGGTGGAAGACGGCCGTGGCGACGCTCGGATCCGCCCTTGCTATCTCCTCCGTGGCTATTGTGCCCATCACCCAACTGGCCCCTTGGCCACCGTACTCCGGCTTGATCGTCAGAAGGAGGATCCCGTTCTCGGCGAGTGCTTTTATCACATCCCCTGGTATCCTGCAGCTCCTATCTATCTCCCTAGACCTAGGGGCAAGGATCTCGGAGAGGAGTTCCCTCAGGGTCCGCCTGAAGACCTCCTCTTCCTCCGTGAAGGAGAAGTCGACCAAGCTGCATACCCTCGCCGATCCCGGGGAGAAAAATTAAAAAGCTTTAGCTCTCATTGCGAGCCGTCGTGCTAGATCCCATTGTGGTGTTTTCTATCAAGATTGCTGGCTCAATGAGCTAATTTTCACACATTAACCCCACTATTGCTTGAAATTTTCACGCATGACTCGGATCGAACGCCCGGTGCGAGAATACACTCCGCTATCCCTTAGGCCTTCGCCTTTTCCACGCTCACCTAACCTCCATGTAGGTGATCTCTCGGGAAGCCCCAGGGGCAACTCACCCCGCCGCCCTGACGGAGCTCCCATCAGGTTAAACTTTTTCTTGAAGAGGTCCCCCAACTCCGGGTGCTGGGATGGACATAGCGGTGCTTGTGAAGCAGTCACTCGACGTCCAACAGTTGGTAGTGGATGGAGGGAGTGGGAAGGTTTACCTGGAGGAGGCACCGACGAAGGCCGGGGATATCGAGATCAACGCCGCTGAGGAAGCCGTTAGGATGAAGGAGAAGGTCGGCGGAAGGGCCACCGCCATAATGCTGCTCTGCTGGGGAACCTCGGGCAGGAGGATCAAGGAGGCCAGGGAGGCCCTGACCAGGGTTTTGGCGATGGGACTTGATGATGCCATCCTCCTGCTGGGCCGTCAGGACATGGACACTTACTGGGCCGCCAAGGTGATAGCTGAGGAGGTGAGGGCTGGGAACTATCAGCTAGTCCTCGCTGGTGAGGGGAGCGAGGACAACTTCTCCGGGGTCATCCCCGGCAGGGTGGCGGCCGAGCTGGGGTGGCCCTACGTGGCCTACGCGACCGCCATAGAGGTCAATGGGGATGAGCTGAAGGTCACCAGGAGCCTCGAGGATTACGATGAGGTCGTATCCGTCAGGTTACCCGCCGTGATCTCGGTGACTCAGGAGATAAACCAGCCGAGGATCCCGACCGTCCTCCACATAATGAGGGCCTCCAAGAAGCCTATAGTGCAGAAGGAGGTGGCGAGTTCATTCGAACCAAAGGTCAGGATCAGGGAGATCAGGGCCCTCAAGGTGGAGAGGAGAAGGGAGATCATCGAGGGGGATCTTGAGGAATCGCTGGAGAAACTCCTGAATGCCCTGAAATC
>MAIU01000009.1 GCA_003344655.1 Candidatus Korarchaeota archaeon NZ13-K | reverse complement strand
TAGGCTAGGTGGGCCGTTACCCCACCTACTACCTGATAGGCCACGGTCCCATCCTAGGGCCTCAGCGGGGCCTTCCCCCCGCCTACTTTCGGGGTGGACCCATTCCAGGAATCCACCCCCATCCGGGATTAGCCTCAGTTTCCCGAGGTTATCCCGGTCCCTAGGGCAGGTTGACCGTGTATTACGGAGCCGTGCGCCGCCGGGAGCAGGGGCTCCCAGCAGACTCGCATGGCTTAGTGCGAGCCCGATAGGGGTTCCCTCCGGCAGGATCAACCGGTCTCGAAGTACGGCCGCAATCCCAACCATTCGTGGGACCGTCCGGACTCTCTCGAGCACGAGCCCTCAGCTCGCGCTCACATAACTAACCACAGTCCACTTCTGTAACCCCAGCCGGAAAGGGAGCCCTCATATGTCAGGCGCAGCCTTCATACTCGGACCCCCCGCCGGGGGCTGGGGCCAGGCAAAATAGGGGGTGCTCACATATATAAACTTAATTGGTGGTGAGACATCAAGACAACAGGGCCTCTAAGACTGCTTTGGCCGTGTGAAGCCTGTTTTCGGCCTGCTCGAATGCTATTGAATGCTCACCGTAGGCTACTTCCTCAGTTATTTCCTCTCCTATGTACCAGGGTTGGCAGTGCATCACCTTGACGTGAGGGGAGGCCTTGCTCACCAGCTGAGAGTTCACTTGATAGGGGGGCAGCACCTGCATCCTCTTCTCCACATCCTCGACGCCCATCGACTTCCAAGTGTCCGTATATATGACATCAGCTCCCCTTACAGCCTCAACTGGGTCCTCCGTTATCGTGAGGCTTCCACCAGTCCTCTCCATAATCTCCCTGACCTTACCCGTCACGTCATCGGATGGCCAGTAATCCCTGGGGGCCCCCACTGAGTAATCGTAACCCATGAGGGCGGAGGCTATCATCAGGCTATGATTCGTGTTGGCCGAGCCGTCACCCAGGAAAGCCACCTTGACCTTCCTGTCCCCGAAGAACTCCTGTATCGTGAACACATCGGCTAGCGCCTGGAGGGGATGGAACTTGTCGCTGAGCAGGTTTATCACCGGGACCTTCGCCCATCTCGCGAGCTCCTCCAAGGTCGAGTGCAGTTTGACCCTGGCAGCTATGGCATGGACGAACCTGCTGAGCACCTCAGCCGTGTCCCTTATGCTCTCACCCCTAGCTATCTGAAGGTTCGAGATGGGCAGCTCTATGAAGACACCGCCTAGGTCGAATGTGGCGACGCTTATGGAGACCCTAGTCCTGGTGGAGGGCTTCTCAAATATGCCAGCCACGTACTTTCCCCTCAGGGGATCCTTAGGGGCTAATCCGTACTTGTGCTCCCAAGACCTTCTCAGGAGATATCTGAACTCCAGTGGCGTCAGGTCGAGCAGGGTCAGGAGGTTCCTACCCCTCAAACTCCTGGCAGAGGACATGCGACCACCAGCACCGGGACCTGTCAGCCCAATATAACCTCTACCGCCCTCGATGGATCGAAGGGGGAGATGTCCGAGAGACCCTGACCGCTTCCTAGGAAAAGAACCGGTTTTCTGGAATGAATGGAGGCGAAAAGGGGGGCCACCAGACCGCCAGCATCTACTTTAGTCACAACTATTGCGTCGAACCCAACCTCGCCGAAGGAGTCGCACTGATTGAGTATATCGTTACCGGCAACTCCATCCAGTACCAGAACCCTCAGGTCCGGCTCCACCACCCTGACCACCTTCCTGAGCTCATCTATCAGGTTCCTGCTGAGGTAGTTCCTCCCGGCGGTGTCTATGAGCAGGTGGGTATAACCGCGGGCCGACGCCATGCCCAGAGCATCAAAGCAGACGGCCGCGGGATCGGCCCCCCTTCTCCCCTTGAACAAGTTCACCCCAGCCGATCTACAGTAACCCTCGAGCTGCTCCCCGGCTGCGGCCCTGTAAGTGTCTGCCGATACGACCAGAACCCTGCCGCCAGCGGACTGCAGGTATTTGGCCAGTTTGACTATGCTCAGGGACTTACCAACGCCGTTGAACCCAAAGAAGATCACCTTGAAGAGTGACTTGCCGCCCGATAAATCGCTCAATTCGATGGGAGTGGGCACGAGTTTGAGCAAGGATCTTCTGAAGACGTCCTTCACCACGCTCCTGGGATCGCCCTTGGTCTCGAGTCCTTCCATCTCTGATGAGAGAACATCCTTCACCATCTCGAGCACTGATGGAGGGAATCCTCTGGAGAGGAGATCGATCTCCATCTCCTCGAATACCCTGAGGACGTCCCTCCTACTCCATCTTTTTTTGACCAGGCCCAAGGAGCTCAGTCTATCTATCAGACTACCTAGCACGCTTCATCATCCTCTGAGCGTTCTCCAGCTCCACCTGAACCTTAGCCAGGTTGCTGGTGACCTCCCTTATGCTTCTGTTCACCTCCTCGAGCCTCTCCGTCATCTGCTTTATGGCCTCCTCAGGGCCCATCTTCGCGTAAACGTTTCCCCCCATGAGGACCAGGACCTCTTTGGCCTTAGCTGCCTCAACTATTAGGGAGATGAAGGCGGAGATGGGGAGTATGAGAGGTCCTATGTTCTCCTCACTGGATTTAGTAAGGGCCTTCAGTGTCTCTATGCTCCTCTCCAGGTCGCTCCTGAGTATGTTGAGCCTATTGTATTCATCCAGCAAGTACCTGTAGAGGGATTGGAGGAAGGCCAGATTATCCTCGCTCAAGTCATCACCCCAGCATCTGTCAGGGCTCTATTTTAAGCGCTTCTGCTATGTTCTCCATCTCCATAAGGGTGGTCGGAAATCCCACCAGGGCCCCGGAGTCGGATGCCACCAGGCCCACCCTGACGTAAATCAGGCCATCGTTCACGGTGCCCCTGAGGCACTCAACCCCTAAGGTATCGGAGATTCCCTTGAGCTCTGAATCGTCCGCCGAGGGCGAGATCAGGCAGCCGGAGTTATTAGCAACAACTAGCGAGCCCACCACGGGGATACCCCCAACGCGGCCCCTCCTAACCCTCACTCCCAGGAGCTTGCTTATCATCTCCAGCTCCTGATCGGTGAAGCCGGGATGGACGACGGCACCGTAATCGTTGGCTATTATATCATTCCCTAGAGCCGTCAGCTTGAAGGTGGGCAGCGCGTGGACATCCATATCCAAGGAATCCCTGAGGTATCTTAGCTCGCTCTCCGAGACGAGAGGAGGAAGAAGCAGGGCCTTGCTGTTTGCAGCGGTCAGTACACCGATCATCCTACTCTCGTAAACGCTGGTCTCAAAGACGCTCAGGCCCAACCTCTCGGCTAGGTTCCTAAGGGAAGAGCCAGCCCCCCTAGGAGCCAGCAGGTACTTCCCAGCCACTCTGAGATATATTCCGAGGTTGGAACTGCCGAACACCTTGGCCCTCAGGACAACCATCCTGATCACTCATGCCGGCCATATCGTTGCGACCTTCTCATCCTCATCTATCACGACCCTCACTCTTACCCTTCCCGGGGGGTTCGATGAGCCCCTGCTCCATAGGAGCTCGTTGAGCTCGGGTCTAACCCTTATATCATAATCCCGGAGCTTGGCGTGCCTCCTGACGAGCTCCCTCACCATCTTGACGGCCCTAGCAGCTCTCTTCTTAGCAGGATACTTAGCCCTCAGGAGAGTACCTATATTGAAACTGAAAACAAGCTCAGCCATGCAATCACCCCATCAAAGCTGAAGCCTGCTTCTCCTCCAATTCCTCCTGGGTCTTCCTCTGACCCTCCTGTTAGTCTTCACGTAGACCCAAGAGGGCATCCTCTTGTCGCTCTTCATGACGCTCGCATACCTGAGCTTGCTACTCAGGAGCCTCTGGGAAGCCATAATATCACCCCTCAAACAACCCTTATGTTGAAATCCCTCCTTTCCCTCTCAGATAGGCTAGCCAGGAGGGCCTTTAGCTCCTCATCCGTGATCTTCCTGGCTAGCTTACCAGCCGAGTAGAGCTGGATCAGATAAAGCTTGACCTCGTTAGCGAGCTCCGGTTTCACCAGCTCAACTCTCTTCAATCTCTGCCAGGCATCTGCAGTTAGCAGGGACTTCACTATGGCATCTATCCTCTGAAGCTCCCTGAGGGCTTCCTCCTCTCTACTCCTCCTCTCGCTCATCTCAGCCATCAGCTTCTCTTGTATCCTCCTCAGCGCCTCGTCCTCGCTCATGGTGGCGTCACCTTCCCAGGGACTATATCCAACTCTCTGATTATCTGACCGGCTATCCTGTCCAGCAACGACACGCCAGCGGGGGATATCCTCCTCCCCCTTCCCTCCACCTTCTCCACCAGACCTAGGGATTCTAGCTGCTGGAGTATCAACCTTATGACATGTCCGCTTCCCTTAGCGAACCTCTCCGGTCTAACCCCTCTCTTCTTCCTTCCACCGTACTTGGTGCGTAGCCTCTCCACGCCGACAGGCTCTCCCCTCAGGTAGAGTGTTCTGAGGATCGAGGCAGCCCTTATGTACCACCAATCCTCCTGCAGAGGAGGCCTCTCCTTATGGGAGCCCGTCTTAGTGTAGTAGGCCCAATCCGGCGGCTTTATTCCATCGTACTTCTTCAACTCCTCCTTGAGCCTCTCTATCAGGAGGTCCGCTCTAACATCCCTGGCCGTGGGCATTTCCCCTCACGCATTGCTACGAGCCACATATAAAACCTTGCACCCCACATCAGTAGGGGCGCCTGCTCACCCCGCCGCACTCATAGCACCTGATAACCAAGTGAGGCATTCTCCTAGATCTCGCTCGGACGCTCATGTTCACTCCGGGATAAAGTAGCTTCTTACAATGTCTGCAGAACCTCCATCTCCACTCCTTAGGTATCCTGACCCGTGAGCGCATCGCAATCCTCCTGGCAAGATCTCCATAGGATATAGCTAGCGCTTTATCCCTCCTGTAGATCTCATCGGCGAGCTGAAGAAGTCTCCTCACTCGCTGTGAGGCTATCTCCCTCTCTCTTGCTTTACTCCTCGCTTTGCGTCCCACACCTCGATGTAGTAGGCGTAACTTAATAACATAGATACGGCAGCCGATGAGGAGAGGGATCCCTCGTAAAGGGAGAGCCTACAGTAGGCTAGCCTCTTGACCTCTTCGGAGAACTCCCCACGCGGGAATCCACCGACGATGAACGCAGCATCCCTCATCCCCCTAAGGAACTCCATCGGATCCATGAGATTTCCCTCCTCATCCAGGAGCACGGATCCGCTGGCCAGCTCCTCGAGCCCGATGGTAACCTCCCTCACCAAAGCCGAGCGTTCACTCTTCCCGATCCATCCCCTCCCCAGTAAGCCCTCCATGAGACCCAAGAACCTGACGTAATTCCTGGGCAGTCTGACGGAGGGGGAGAAGCTGAAGATCCTCCCATCTAAGGTGTGCATGTACAACTTAACCTTGCCCATGAGGTAGAGAGGGTGATCCGTCACCGCTAGAAGTGACCTGTGCACTATATCGGGCCTCCCAGCCTTCTCGGGAACCTTTCTCCTCACCCTGGGAGGCAAGGCATTTACGTCTAGAACGTCATAAAACCTACCATAAACCTTTCTGTAAGTAGAAGCTACCTCATTACTTTTAGCCCAATCAGGGACCCTGGTGAGCGAGGATTCGGCCAGCACCACCGTGATCATCCCTCGCTGATTGAAGGTCAAGCTTAAATAGTGTTGATAGATCCCCCACTCAGCGGCCGTAGTCTAGCCTGGACAGGATGGGGGCCTGCCACGCCCCAGACCCGGGTTCAAATCCCGGCGGCCGCACCACTCTCAGCTGCCTACCCGAGGGGTGGGACGGGGGAGTTGAGGGGATAAGAGGGCACAATGAGAGTTACATGCTCGGGAAAAACTTTCACAAATTTTACTAATATATGAGGGAATATCTGCAATCATTTCACGGGTGCCCATGCGTCTCCCATACCCATACGTGTTTTTCCTCCTATGCTTGCTGCTATTCCCGCTCCTGCAGCAGGTCTCCTGCAATAGGTGCTGGGGAGACATCTCCCTGAGAGCGAGCGTTCCTGCGGCCGTGAAACCGGGGCAGAGGGTGGACTTCCATGCCGAGATCAATGGAGGCTGTGAGTGCGGCGGATCTTGCAGCGTGGGGGTGAGCTGCGTCAACGGGGATAGGACATACACCGATAGCTCCAGCGAGGACAAGCATGGTTATTGCACCGTGAATGACGTCCCTGGAGGGGAGTTTCGTATAACCGCGACCGGGAGTTGTCAAGGACCAGCCTGCGGGCCTGGAGATATCCCTGGGAGTACAGGTCCCCTAAGCAAGAGCTCCGGCGCGGCATATATAGTGAGTGTCCCATCCTTCTCGGTCTCAGCTGACCCCAGAATCCTACCCAAGCGGGGGAGCCTGACCGTAAGGGCCACGGGATTGGGCCCCATAGATGATGGTAGGGGAACTTTGAGCGCGATTGCGAGCTTCGGCGGTAGGAGCTACACGCTCCAGAGATCCTCCCAAGGGAGCTTTGAGGTCACAATAGACTACGATCTCAGGAACAATCCGGCTGGTCAGATGGAGGTTGAGGTCACTGTGACGAAAAGCTATGCTGGGGTGACGGATTCAAAGAGCAGGAGCTTGACCGTCACCCTTCAAGGATCCAGGCCAAGGATAAATGCTGATGTGCCTAGCGAGCTCAGGAGGGGAGATATCTTCAGGGTGTTCGTGAGCGAGGAGGATGGTGACGATGTGAGCGGTAGCATCAGTTTGGATGATTCGAGCTTCCCGCTGGGCAGGGGGGAGAACCTCGTTGAGGTGCCCGCTGATCTGAAGGCCGGGAGTCATCGTGTGCATGCGTCAGCAAGGGACGTCGACGGAGAGGATGAGCTCTCAGCCTCCTTCCACTTGATCAACCAGGAGCCTGAGCTCAGCTTGAGCGTTGACAAGAGGGAGGTGAGCGTTGGAGAGAGGATAACTATCAGCGTGAGTGCGAGGGATGACGCCCCCGGCCTGAGGGTGAGGACTCAAGTGGGTGAAAGCGTGTTCGATGGAACGGGAATCTTCGAGTACACCCCCAGGGTCCCAGGGATCCTCGAGGTGAGGGCCTTGGCGGTTGATAGTGATGGAGCGAGCAAGGAGGTGGTGATGAGCGTTGAGGTCAAGGGAGGGGGATCCGGCGGAGATTCAACTGGCGGCTCCGGTGGCGGTCCGAGACCAAGCGATGGCTCGGGGATCCCCAGCGGCAATTCCGGCGTCGGCTCGGGGGAAACCGAAACTCCCACGATTGCGGATCGGAGCTCGGATGGCGTAACTTCCGCTGGCATTACTGAGACAGAAACATTCACCGGTGTAATGATGGGCGAGAATGACGGCAAATCGGTGAAGCCTCAGAACCCGAAGGAGCTGAATGCCAGCATAGAGGTTGAGCCGGAGGATCCTGCCTTAGGGGACGAAGTCACTGCTAATGTCATTACGGAGGCCAGAGGACTACTGGAGGTGATAGATCCAGACGGGAAAGTTATTGTGAGCACGGTGGCGCATAAGACTCATTTCAATGTGGATAAGCTGGGTTCATGGACTATCAAGTTCACTTACAGGGAGGGGGATAAGCTTAGGGTGGTTACGAGGAAGCTAGCGGTCAGGGAGAGGGAGAAGCCTCCTGAGGAGCCGCGGTCCCTCCCCGCAGAATTTGCTGAGGAGTCCAGATCTATAGAAATATTTAAACCATCATGCATCACTATAGGTGATAATAAAAATGAAAATTGGTTTATATTGACATATCTTGCACTAACACTGCCCCTGCTGCTCCTCATAGCTAAGAGGAGGGTTGCGGGATGAGGCTCAGGGAGCTAGTCCCCCTCATGCTCGGTGTCCTTTTCGTGCTGTCCTCACTGTCATTCCCTCCCCTCCTATGGGAGAGGGAAGGTGTCGTGGAGAGGGGCACTTACGAGCTCCTTCAGTGCAACGCCAGCCACCTGCTGCTTATGGTTAACTCCACACCTTGCATCTCAGCCTACAACATCAACGCCGAACTTCTGGGTTCGGGAAGAGAGCTTACGCTCAACGTGGGGCAGCCCATGATAGTGGCCAGAGGTGATGTCAGCTTCAAGCTCAGGGAAGGGAGCTCGGAGCTAAGCGGGAGCTATCGCATAAGCGATGTAGGTGTCATAATACCGGCGACCCGGGGCGATTACGTCCTAGAGGTCCGAGGGGATGAGGTTGAGGTTTATGAGCTGAGGAACATGAAGGCTTTGAGCATCGCAGTGGAGAATCTCGGAGAGTATTATAGGATCCATTGCGCCACCGATAGGAGCCTCTTCATGGCATCAAGACCTTCGATAATGATACATGGGGATGGAACCATGAGCTACAAGGTTGAGGCTTACGGGAACGTTCCGAACATACCCTTCCTCTTGCTGGGGATTATCTTCCTATCAGCGGCGGTGGTGAGCGCCCATGCTGCTAGATCTAGGGGAGGAGAGGGCGAGTCAGGTAGCGGAGGAGCTCTTGAGGAGGTACAAGAATAAGGCCCTCAGAGTGAGTTTCGGAGAGCCAAAAAAGTGGGGAATAAGGGCTCAGTGCATAAAAAATTCAAGGATCTTCAGGGGAGTGGTCAGGGAGCTCCTCCTCGCAATGGACAACGCTCCGAGGCCCCTGAGAAGGTTGGGATTCATCGTTAAGTTGAGGGCCACCAGCTCAAGTTCCGGGATTGAAGCGAAATGCGAGCTTCCGGAGGCTCCATCGATCGAGTTTCCTGGGGGAGTGCTTAAGTTGATCGAGAGGACCAGGGATGGATACTCGGCTAGGGTCTATCCTAGGAGCTGCGTCAACGGAACCCTGGTTCAGGCTCAGATATTGGCTAGGATGCTCAGGGGAATTTATCCATCATCTTACTCCGATCAGGGGGATCTCATATGGAAGAGTGTAATTCTCAGAGTTGAAAGAGCGATGGAGCTGCTGAGAGACTTTAAGGTAGATGAGAAGGTAAAGGAGGAACTCGCCCTGGAATCCGCTCTTAGGTCAACGAAGCTATGGCCCGTGCTGGCCATTCTGATGGCAGAAGACTGCACTGAAGCTTACGCTCAGCTTGGCAGGAACCTAGTGATTGAGCACATCGTTTACGGTAGGATAAGGGTTGAGAATTACGTATTGGATGAGGAGGACATGAGAAAGCTCATCACATTCGTAGAGGCTGATCCTAACTCTGGATTCGACTTCAGAAGGAGCCTAGCTGAGGTAGATCTTGCTCTGGCTGACCATAAGTTTCGCATAGCCCTTGACGTGCCCCCAAGCTCTAGGGGGGCCTTGGATATCAGGAATCTCAGCGCTATGAGTAAGCTGAGTCTCCCCAGACTCATAGAGCTCGGAACGATAAGCGAGGATGAGGCCAGTTTGGCTCTTGAGAGTCTGGAGACAGGTCGACCCCTGCTAATATTCGGAAGGACGGGGGTTGGGAAGACTACGTTGGCCAATGCGCTCCTGGCAACGCTCCCGAGGGATTGGAGGTTGATAAGCGTCGAGGAGGTTAGAGAGATCGAGGACCTGAGCATATATGGAATGCATCACAGCCCTTATGAGATCCCACATGGAAAACTGGACTTCATAAGGTTCCTTCTCCATAGGAACCCAGATCTGGTGTTCTTGGGAGAGGTACTCACTAAGGAACAGGCCGAGGCTTTCGAGCTCGCCCATTCATCAGGTCTCAGGGTCATGGCGACGACGCACGCCAGGGGCTACGAGGGTCTGGTCAAGAAGTGGGCATCTTGGGGTCTCGAGATACCGGAGGGGACGCTGGCCATATTCATGGAGAGGAGAAGGGTGGCGGACATGATGGAATGGATGGGGAGTTGGATACCGGTCGAGGGGAGGGGCTTGAAGTGGTTCTCACTCTTGGAACGCCTCAGAGGTGCACATACGAATGAGGAGGTGGGTAAACGTATATGCGAGCTAGAAGGTCTCCGGAGGCCAGAACAATTGGTCTACTGAGGCTAGTTCAGGGCTTCGTTATAGGGGTAAGCGCTAGCTTAGCCTCGGGTCTCATCGCGGCATCTTGTTACAATGAGGTGGCCGTAGAGGGTGTTCCCGCGAGGAAAGCCATTCATCAAAGGCTGGGGAAGTTCAGAAGCTATCTGGCTGGGCTTCTGGATGGAAGTGACGAGAGATCGAGCTCCGAAGCGGCGATGAAGCTGCTGGCCCATCTCTATGAGATAGATCTGAGAAGCAGGGAGAGATGGATTCAAATAGGCGTAGCGACATCGGTATCCATCGGCATCTTGGTATCGCTCCTCACGCTCTACAGGAGCCTATCCCCTGATCCCCTATTTCCTCTCCTACTCTTACCTCTCTACTTCCTCCTCCCAAAGTTCGAACCGCTGGAGGTTCCCGATCCAGCTTTGGCCGATTCCGTGGCGAGTGATCTTGAGGCGGGAGGTGGGAGAGTATACGCGATGAGGCACTTAGGGTTGTACGAGAGGATTGTCGTGGACGGCTATGCAAACATTCCGGACTACTTCAATCAGCTCATGACAATCTCAAGGAGGGACATCTCGGCCTCTGTTATGAGGAAAACTGCCAATCTTCTGAGGGAACTCAAGTCAATTGTTGATTCATGGCGCGCTGAGCTCAATTCTCTTAGGAGGCTCTTCCTATCCCTAGTAGTTTTGATGGCCGGAGTGAACTTGGGCGTGTGTCTATTCAGCGAGAGAGCTTTCTCAAATGCTCCTATCGGGTTCCTGTTCACGATGGGACTGACATCTTCGGTGCTGGCTTCGAGGCCCTTGAGGTGTCCCGTTGAAGCTGCATTAATCTATGCGGTGTCCTTCTCGATGGGAATGGTCCTTCTGGGCATCTAAAAAAGTTTGATTGGGGGATCATCCGTTTCTTCCTCCTTTACCGAATATGACGCTATCTATGGCGTTGTATAGCCAGTCAACGAAGCCGGTCCAATCGTTCCAGGCTTTGCTGGCGACGCTCGATGCTATGTCCACCACGCCCTCCGCGATCATCAGGGGTCCAGCTATCACCAGGGCCACTGTGAGCAGGATGAGGATCACGGTCTCCACTGTGTTGAGCATGTTCCCCGGTCTACTCGGATACATTCCAATTTTTATCCGAGTGAATAAGTGAAACTTCTCTTAAAATCCCACTAAATGTCGTGATTTTTAAGAGAGGGACCGGATCCATGGTGATGAGGCTCCCGATGACTCTGGCGCTGGTCATCTTATCGCTCATCGCTACCCTGATCATATACCCGAGGCTCTATCCTCTGGCTGTAGCCCTATCTTGGTTCGCCGTCTGGAGGTGTCTCGATAGATGATGCTTTCGATGGAGAAGTTACTCCTCACGCTGATAGGCATAGTTTCGATAGTCTCGATTGTGGGTTCGCTGAGCGATGATATGAGGATCATTGAGGCTAAGAGGGATGAGAATTGCCTGAATACCGCGTTAAAAAGCATAGATCTTGCGATAACAAATGCGATAGGTGGGGGAAGGGCGACGGGCTATGTCTTCCTCCCGGTGAGGGTTAGCTATGAGTGCACCGGCAGGAGCGTGAGGGTGACGGTCGGTAACAAGAGCGCCTCACTCAATTACCCCTTCAAACTGGCCTGCGGAGGTGAAGCCTACCTGGCTGGCAGATTCGAGGCCAGTTGGAGAAGGGAGGCCAGAGGAGAGGCAACACTTGTGCTGAGCTGGTCGGGTGTTGGGGGATGATTCAGGCAACCCATGAGACACTCCTGACAATGATAATGCTGCTCTTCTTGATATCACTCCTTCTGATACTCGAGGAGGCCTCCTCGGTGATCTCAAGTTACATCCAAGAGCGGAGCAAGGCATCGTGCGAGAGGCTCTTGGAGTTAGCCGGCAAACTCAAGCTGGATGTCAGCGAGTATCTCAGTGGGCTGGAGGAGGGTGCCTGTGGAGGGTAGCATCGAGCTCGCGATAACGATAGTGCTTTTCCTGATTCTATTGATCTGGGTGCTCGTATGAGATGGGTCTTGGCAATCACGGCCTCCCTTCTCATGGTCTCCATCGTACTCTTGAAGCCCGCGGCGATTCACTTCGGCTATCAAGTCTCTTGGAAGAGGGATGCTTGCCTCAAAGCGTTGACCATCGTTGAGGATGAAGGATACAAACTATTGCTTAGGGATACCTCAGCTCGCGAGCTTGGATCGCTCGGGGCTGAACTGACGGAGGATTGCGATTCAGCGGGCTTAGCCTATTGCCTAATAATTCCCGGAACAGATCCACTGGTGTTCTTGAAGGTGGAGAGAGGATGAAGGAATCTCTGATGGTCTTTGGAGCACTCTTAATAGCGATGTTCATAGTTTTCGCATCGGAGCCAGCACTGATCGAGTATCAGGAGTACAAGGGAGAGCTTAGGGCCTACCAGCTATACGTAGAACTTGAGTCCATTGAGCCGAGGGCTTTGGTGTATGCCCGCTCCCAGGTGGACCGCTTCCTATCATCAGTCAACGGAAGCGCTTGCGCTCTAGACCCTCCGGATCCGGATCCGATCACTTTCAGGGATATCTTGGGGGAGGATCTGAGCTACAAGGGGTTCCTCAGCTCCATAGACTTGGACTTCAAGGTATCGAGGACGCAGGGTGGGGGTGAATCGAGCAAGGCATTTGGAAGTTACTGCAGGGATGGTGGAATTAGCGTGGATCTTATGGGCGAGGCAGCGATAGAGGATGGGCTGACCGGGATAAAGGGGTGGAGGAGCATTCGGAGCAGCGGTTGCCAGCAGACCGCCTACTACAAGATGAGGGATGCCTTGGAGTGGATCGAATCGCGGCTCAGGGTGGCTGTTAGGGAAGCCTCCGAGGAGCTTCCTAATTCAACGGGATTCCTCAGGAAACTCGGTCAGGAACTGGGAGGACTGTTGAGTGAATTCAGGGCATGTTACCCGGATCTCGAACTCCGCCTGAGCTACGAAAAGGATTTCTATTTCGAGTATGGTGAGCTCAGGGCACTGATCAACTTCAAGATAATCTTGAGGGATCCTCAGGGTCTCTTCATAGAGGGAGGTGAGGAGAGGAAGGGCTTCTGGTGCATCAGGGAGCTGGTGATCTTTGCTGGAGGATGATTTCCTCAGGATCCTCAGCGAGGCTTTCAGCGCGATGCTTCATAACATGATCACGATCTTGATTATCATGTGGCCGCTCGCCAGGGCTTTACTCTTAGCAGTTTCAGCGATCCTCATCATGATCGGTTTGGTGGCTTGGGCGATCTCGGAAGAAAGAAGGATCCTTCTTTATTCATTGATCATGCACCTGATCGTCCTACTACTCGATTCGATTCTGACTTGATGCAATTACGCATCCGAGATCCATCTTGAGGTGAATCATTGGGAACCCTCAGGTCTGCCGATAGTTGATCTAGAGAGGGCCCATCTCATGGAGCTGAGAACCCTATCCAGATCCCTGGGGTCCTTCAACCTCACCCTGAGCAGCTTCAGGGTGCCCTTCGGGTCCTCCTCCAGATCAACCTCACCGTTGAGCTCCCCGACCTTTCTAACTAGGAATTTGATGGGCCTCTCCCTGGCGTTTATGAGCACGCTCTCATCCGGGAGGAAGGTCACCTCGGTCTTATCCCTATTCAGCCTTAAGCTTCCTAGCAATGTTCCCTCCTCTGAGTATAGCTTCCTCTCCTCGACCTTGGCCTCAGCCTCCCTGAGCTTATCAGCAGTTATCAGAGTTTGCTCCAGGAGAACTTCATCCAGGGACTCCATCATCCTCCTGAGGGAGATTAACTCCCTCTCGAGCTTCTCCACCCTCCTCTTGAGGAACTCCCTGAGCATGAGTAAGTTCTTTACTCTCTCATCCCTTCCCGACAACGCTTCTCTCCTCAACAAACTTGGACCATATCTCCTTAAATCTTTTCACGCCCAACCTGTGGATCAGCGGACCCAGCTTGGGCCCCTGAGGTTGGCCGAGCATCACCATGTAGATTGTTGAGAAGAACTCCTTAGCTGGTATGTTCATCCTTCTGGCCGCATCAAAAGCTCTATTCTGTATCTCGTCGGCGCTCATATCCGGCGATATCTCTTCCACGAAGGAGCTTATGGCGGCGAAGGTCCTCTCATCGATCTCCACCTTCTCTCGGATCCCAGACCCGAAGTACCTCACGTAGTTGTGGGCGTAACTCACGTAACTCCTGAAGAAGGTATCTCTCAACAACTCCTCCTTGCTCAGGCCGTAGTATCTGGATATGAGATCGCTAGCTATACTCAAGAGCTCCTCAAACTCCAACTCGCTCGGGAGCATCGAGATCACGTTGAGGACTGCGGTGTATCTGTAAGGGGGAGGGGGTGGGACGCCCTCCATCAGGTAAGTGAACTCCATCAACCTCCTCAGGGTTACCCTGTCCCTCTCGCTGCCGATCTTCTCCAGCCCGTGGTACCTCCTGAGATTGAGCTCCAGCTCGTTTATGTAAAGGGGGCTCTTTTGAAGGGAGACGCTCCTGGTTCCATGATATCTTTTGAACATGAGCATCCTCAGAGCCTCTGGAGGGGAGAGCTCCATCCACATCTGAGGCGTTATGACATTCCCAGCGCTCTTGCTTATTTTCCTACCCGTTCTGTCGAGGAACATCTCGTACCTCACGGTGAGCGGGGGTTCGTACCCTAGCACCTCTCTGGCTATCCTAGAGTTCACCCTGAAGGAATCCGCTATGTCCTTACCGTGAGGCTCGAAGACTATTCCCAGGGCCGACCATCTGGCAGCGAACTCCCCTTTCCAAGAGAGCTTACCCTCTCCCCTTAAGTAGCTGGTCTCACCAACGTGTCCGCATCCCCTAACTCCCTTGAATCCTTGATCGCAAGCGTAGATGAGCTTCCCTTCATCGGGGAGCACCCTGATCACCCTAGTTGTGTATATCCTCCCGCAGTTCTCGCACCTAGCCCAGTAGTAAATCCATCCCTCCGGTTTGCTCGACCCCACCTCCTCCCTGACTATCTTATCGACAGCATGACTCCCCTCAACGAGTCTCTTAACTTGATCATCCAAGAGACCAGATCTGTAAGCCTCAGTTCCCGAGATGAAGGTGAACTCCACCCCCAGCTTCTCCAGGGCATCTATCAGCAGGGAACTCATGTGCTCCCCGTAGCTGGCGTGGCAGCCGAAGGGATCGGGTATCTCACTGACGGGCATACCTAGGTACCTGCTGTAGTCCTCCGGTATTCCGGCTGGGACCTTCCTCAGGCCATCCCTGTCGTCGCTATAAGCTATCAACTCGCTCCTGTGACCCAGGTTCTCCAGAGCAAGTTTAACACCGTAAGCCCTCAAGGAATCTCCGACGGATCCTATATGAGGAAATCCACTAGCTCCTATTCCTGACTCAACCCTCAGCACATTGAAGTTCCTACCGAGCCTCTTTTCCCTCTCAACTATGTTCCTGGCTATCGCGTCCAACCAGAACGCGGATGCGGTCTCTCTCATGGGGAATCCCCGGTTATAAGAAAAGGGAGATTGGAGAATTGCAATTTAAAAAGGAGCTTTATTCGCTTTAGACCTGGGTCATCTCTATCTCTATGACACTTATGTCCCTTCTGCTTCCGTTCTCATCTATTATCTCCTCTGTCCCGGTCCTGAGATCGGTGATCTTCAGCTTGCCCGGGAAGTACTTGAGTCTCGTTATCTCGGCCACGTCCACGGCCCTAGAGATGGATCTTCCTCTGGCCTTGAGGACGATCTTCTTGACTCCTCTGTTTATCTGGAGCGTTGTGGCCATCACATAGTTGATAGCGGGCTTCTTACCGACGAACACCACGCCCTCCTCTGCCACCATGCTTATCACCTCTTGCACCCTCAGACGCGCGGAGGATCTGAGGTCGCTGCATCCTTGGTGAGGAACTCATTAAAAAGATTACTCTCTCCCCAGTAGATCCCTCAGACGTATCAGGGATACCCTCTCCCCTTCACTCCTCCTTATCAGGAGGGGGAGCCTCCCCTTCTCAAGCTCAAGCTTAGCCAATTCGATGGGATCGGATAAACCCTCAGGTATTTCGTTCTCTTCTAAAAAAAGAGGAGATCCTGTGGCGATCTGATGGGCCCTGATCGATATTATCCTGATCCTCTCAAATTTGGTCAGTCTTTTTGGTCCCAGCAGATCGCTGCTCAAGCTCAATCACTCTCGCTCTTCTCCTTTTCCTTCTCCTTCCCCTTCCCTGGCTCGAACTTCTTGCCAGCCGCCGCGATTATGTCATCTATCTTCAGTATCGTCGTCGCGAACTCTGCAGCAGACTCTATGGCCCTCCTCAGGACCCTTTCCGGTTCTATTATGTCCTTCTTGTACATGTCCTCCACCTCTCCCGTGTATATGTTGAATCCGTACTCCCTCTTACCCTCGCTGTGCGCTTTCCTGAGTTCAGCGAGCTTCACTATGGGATCATGACCCGCGTTTTCTATTAAGGTCTTCGGGATCGACTCCAGTGCTTCTGCGAATTTCTCAACGACGTTCTGCTCCTTTCCACTTAACTGGACGGCGTAATTCTTCAGCATCAGCACCAAGTCGGTCCAAGCCGCTCCGGCACCCACTACTATCTTTTCATCCTCTATCACGTTCCTAACGACACTCAGAGCATCGTGGAGGTTCCTCTCAGCTTCATCTATGACCTGCTTCTCTCCTCCCCTTATCAGTATGCTGACGGCCCTGGGATCCTTGCACCCTTCCACGAAAACCATCTTGTCCTCTCCCACCCTCCTCTCCTCGACTAGTTCAGCGAATCCGAGGTCCTTCTCAGATATCTCCTTAACGTTCACAACTATCTTGGCTCCAGTCGCCTTGGCCAACTTCTCCATATCGGACTTCCTGACCCTCCTGACAGCTAGTATACCATGCTTGGCTAGGAAGTGCTGGGCGACATCATCTATGCCCTTCTGGCAGAACACAACGTTGGCTCCGGCGGCAGCTATCTTCTCGACGAGCTCAGCAAGCATCTGCTTCTCCTGATCCAGGAACTCCTTGACCTGTGTGGGCGATGTGACCCTTATCTTTGAGGAGATCTCCGGCTTCTTTATCTCCAAGGCGCTCTCTATCAGTGCTATCCTCGCATTCTCCACTCTCCTCGGCATCCTCGGATGCACAACCTCCTTGTCCACGACTATACCCCTTATGAGCTTGGTGTCAAATAGTGAACCACCCTCCTTCTTCTCCAGCTTTATGTTCTCTAGGTCGACGATCCTCTTCCCATCCCTCTCCTCAACTACCTGAAGCGCCGCATCAACCACTAGCTCAGCTAGGTAGTCTTGGGCGACCCTGACGGACTTGCTACTCATCGCTATCTTGGCTATCTTCTTCAGGAGTTCCTTATCCTTCCAATCCACCCTGATCGCTATCTTATCTAGGTACTCCATGGCCTTCTCGGTCGCCTTCCTGTATCCCGATATTACGACGGTTGGGTGGATCCCCAAGTCAAGTAGATCCTCCGCTTTTGAAAGCAGCTCACCGGCTAACAGAACGACTGTGGTTGTCCCATCACCTGCCTCCTGCTCCTGAGATTTGGCTAGGTCAACCATCATCTTGGCCGTGGGATGCTCGACCTCTATCTCCTTCATTATGGTCGCTCCATCATGGGTTATTATCACATCCCCGAAGGGATCCACCAGCATCTTCTGCATACCTTTGGGACTCAGCGATGTCCTTATGGTATCAGCTATGGCCTTAGCCACCGCTATGTTGAGCCTCAAGGCCTCCCTTCCCCTGGTCCTCGAGGTTCCCTCCTTCAGTATCAGCACGGGAATGGCTGCTCTCTCACCAGCCTCAACCATGATTCACACCCCCTCCGCAGGATTTCACGAGAACTATCGTCGGTGTACCGAGTACCGGTACTCCACGGGTTAAAAAAGATTATCTATCGGATGGGGCCCATTCATCTGCTGGGGCACCCGGGAGGAAGCGGGGGAGTGGTGAATAAATAAATGGAATGCAGAGATATACTAAAAAACTTTCCAGAATGTCTCATTTCTGCTATAAAAAATAAGAAAATAACTGAATTAACTGGAATTCAATTCAACGGAATTCCTCACGTAATTAGGGGAGAGAACACCCTCCTCATAGCCCCCACAGGCTCTGGGAAGACTGAAGCAGCGATTTGGCCGATAATATCAAGATTAGTCAGTGAGAATGATGGTAGAGGATTCCTAGTTCTTTATATAACGCCTCTTAGGGCTTTGAATAGGGATTTGGAAGATAGAATAAGGTTCTGGGCGTCAAGTTGTGGTTTGGATGTCGGTGTGAGGCATGGGGATACCCTGAAATCCGAGAGGCTGAAGCAGTCGGAGAACCCCCCTCAGGTGCTCATAACAACACCGGAGACACTGCAGATAATGCTAGCCTCACCCAAGCTCTCCATTCATCTCTCGAACGTTAAGTATGTGGTGATAGATGAGGTGCACGAGCTCCTAGATGACAAGAGGGGTGTTCAGTTATCCTTGGCTTTGGAGAGGCTCAGGGAACTCACCAAGAGGGAATTTCAGAGGGTGATGCTCTCAGCCTCTCTCGGAAACCCTGAGCTTGCCATGAGCTACTTCTCGTATCTTAGGGAAGGGAGCATCGTGATATCCGACGAGAGGAGAAGGATGGAGATCTCAGTTATGTTTCCTAGGGTGACTGGGGAAGATCTGAGACTCTCATCGAAGTTCCTACTTGAACCCGAGGCCGTCGCTAGGATAAGGGTCCTTGCTGACATCGTGAGGAACTCCAGATCGGCCATAGTCTTCACCAACACGAGATCCATGGCGGAGGCCCTGGGCCATAGGATG
Source organism: Candidatus Korarchaeota archaeon NZ13-K (assembly GCA_003344655.1). Taxonomy (NCBI): domain Archaea; kingdom Thermoproteati; phylum Thermoproteota; species Candidatus Korarchaeota archaeon NZ13-K. The sequence goes on along the minus strand of MAIU01000009.1, from coordinate 11,622 downwards.
AGCAGGATCTTTAACGAGTTGAGGGTGCATGTCCATCACAGCTCCCTCTCTAGGGAGGCCAGGATCGAGAGCGAGACTCTCTTGAAGCTGGGTGAACTCTCCGCGATCATAAGCACGAGCTCCATGGAGCTCGGTATAGATGTGGGTCATGTGGATGTGGTCATTCAATATGGCTCACCCAAGCAGGCGATCAAGCTGCTCCAGAGAGTGGGTAGGTCTGGCCATGGGCCGGGAGGAATAGCCAGAGGCTTCATAATCTCCCAGGACTCTGATGACTTTCTGGAATCGTTGGTGCTGGCCAAGAACTCCTTAGAAGGTAAACTCGAGGAGGTGAGACCTTTAGAAAACTCCTACGATGTGCTTTATCATAGCCTGGTCGGTATGCTTCTGAGGGAGAGAGAGCTGAGCATCAAAGAGGTGCTGGAAGTAGCCAGAAGGAGCTACCCCTACAGGAACCTAGGGGAGGAAGAGCTCAGGAAATTGCTCTCATTTATGTCAAAAACATTTCCTAAAATCGTATGGTATGATGAAGAGCATGGGTATATTAGGAGAGTAAGTGAATATGCCTTCGAGTACTTCTTCGAGAACGTCTCAACAATACCGGAGATCACCAGCTACTCGGTCGTCGATGAGACGACCGGGTTCTACATAGGGAAGCTGGATGAGATATTCGTCTTAGAGTACCTATTTCCAGGGGCTAAGTTCGTCTTCAGAGGGTCCATCTGGAGGATGAAGAGGATCGAAGGAAGCACGATATATGTTGAGCAGGTATTCGATCCGATGGGTGCTATCCCGAGCTGGATAGGGGAGCAGCTGCCTGTCTCAAGGGAAGTGGCCAGAGAAGTGGGTAGGCTCAGGGGAAGGGTTGAGAGGGCTCGAGTTGAGGGTAAGATCGATTCACTGATTCGGGATATCGCTCATGAGTACTGTTTCTCCAGCGAGGAGGATATTAGGTATGCTATTTTACTAATAGTGGAACATTTAGAGAAAGGTTATCAGATAGCAACAGATAAAAGGATGGTGATTGAGAGCATTAGGGGGGGAGCGGTCGTCCACTCGACGCAGGGCAGCTTGGTCAACAGGACACTCGGTAGGGCCATTGCGCATGCCATCGCGAGGCACTTCAGGCTCATGGTCAGGGTCTCCGAGGATCCTTACAGGATAATAGTATTCGGGGTCACTGCGGAGCCCGTTCTGAGGGCCTTGATGAAGCTCACCGAGGAGGGAAAGGATTTCCTGCTGGAGGCCATTGAGAACAGCTCCTTCTTCAGGATCAGGCTTATGCACACGGCCAAGAGGATGGGACTGATAAGAGACTACTCCGCCTCTAGGACGATAAGCCTGAGCAAGCTCGCGAAAGCATATGAGGGAACGCCTGTCTATGAGGAGGCCATGAGGGAGACTACAACAAAGGATTTTGACCTGGATGGGACTCTAGAAGTCCTGAAAATGATTAGATCAGGGGATATCGAGGTCATATTGAGTGAGAAGGAGGGGCCGAGTCCTTTAACGCTCCTAGGACTCGACAGATCCGGCCTACCACTTGAGGTCATTCCTCCGGATGAGCTCTCCAGAAGACTTATCGAGAACTTCAAGAATAGGATACTATCTCAGCAGATGACTCTGGTCTGCTCGGATTGCTGGAGCTGGGCCTTGGATACCGATGTGAGCACGTTGACTGAGGTGGGAGCCCCGGCATGCGGTAACTGCGGGAGCAAGAGGATAGCTGCCCTGACGGGGCACTGGGTGGCTGAAGCTAAGAGGTACGTTGAGGAATCTAGGAAGAAGGGGAGACCATCCGTGGGGAACTGGGAGCTTGCAAATAGATGCTATGAGCTTGGCTCACTGACTGAGAGGTATGGGTTATCTGCGCTAGTGGCTATGGCTGCTAGGGCTGTTGATCCTCTAGATTTGGAGAGACTTCTGAGTGATCAGAGCGAGATCAATGAGATTTTCTTCGAAAAGCTGGCCAAGATCGAGACGGAAGCCGTCAAGAGGAGGATCATGGGAAAGAGGAGGAAGAGGTCTCAGTGAGAGATAACCCTCATTATGTCCTCAGCAGCCTTCCTGGGATCATCGGCTTTGGTGATGGCCCTTCCTACCATCACGAAATCCACCCTTCCGACAACTTCCCTTATGGTGATGGCATCTATCCCACCAGCGATGCCCAGCTTGATGCCGCATCCCCTAATCCTATCCAAGAGCTCGTACTCCGTGAATATTCCCTCATCCACTCCCTTGTGAATGCATATCCTGTCGACTCCCAGATCTATGAGCCTTATGATCCTACTCTCCGGATCCCTGACGCCCAAGGTATCGGCTAATACCTCCTTGCCATCCTCCCTAGCCCTTCTCACAGCCTCTCTTATCGTCTCCTCTGGGGCCAAGGCCATCACGCTCATGATGTCCGCTCCGGATGAGAAGGCAAGCCCGGCCTCCAGGTAGCCGGTGTCCATCGTCTTGGTGTCAGCGAATATGACACCATCAGGAAACTTCTCCCTGAGCTTCCTCACTGATAGCATTCCCACTGATTTTATTAGGGGTGTTCCAGCTTCAAAATTTCTGAAACCCACGGAACGAGCCTTCTCAGCCAGACCCAGCGCTTCATCAAGATCTATCACGTCCAAGGAGAGGAAAACCTCTAGTGGCATGGAATCCCCTCCAGCAACACCTTATCGTGTCAAATTTTAAGGTTATCATCGCGCTCCGCCTAGGAGTAGCCTCGAACACTACCCTCAGCGGGCCTCAGGAGGGCCCTAGAGTGGAAAGCTCATCTCCGACACGCAAAATCAGCATGGGCACTTCGGTGGTAAGAGCTGATGGAAGGCGATTCATCTCCTCATGAGCTTCCTCAACCTCCCGTAGTTGGAGGGATCACCCCTGATCCTGACTACCTGGCCTGGTATCAGCGGGGTCCCCTCATCGAACTGAATGGACTTACCATCAGCATCGTAGAGGCTCACAACCTCGTAGCCCGACATCTCCTTGAGCGATGCAACAGTATAGCCCCTCATCCATTCCTCGACCCTGAAGGCCACGTAATGGGGAGAACCGCCCCTGAACACAGAGCCTTCCCTGAGAGATCTGAGATCCCAAATATTGCTTATCACACTTGCTATGATCTTGGATGCGTTACCATCTCCGAAGGGATTAGGTATCTTTTTGAGTCTCTCAAGTATGTTCGGCTGGTAAAGGTACTTCCTGACTAGGGACACTATCGTCGACGGATTCGTGCCTGCTATCTCCCCGAACCCCAGCTCTATGACCTCTGGCCTCTCGGTGTTCTCCCTAAGTATGATGCATGGTCTCTTCAGCGTCACAGCCTCCTCCTGGACTCCTCCAGAATCGGTCAGCACTAAATCGGAGGAGAGGAGGAGACCCAAAAATTCCAGATAACCTAAAGGATCCAATATCCTCACATTCTTCAGGGATACCAACTTATTCCACAAGTTGAAGTGCTTGAGCATCTTCCTGGTTCTAGGATGAATAGGCCAGACGAACGTAATCTCGTCCAACTCCTCGAGGGCCTTCAGTATGCCGAGCATCTTGTACTCGTAATCGGTGTTCTCCTTCCTATGCACCGTCACGGCGACCAGGGGTCCTGATCCATCCAACTCGAGTCTGCTCAACACATTCTTAGCGGACACTTTACCCAACATCCTCACCACGGAGTCCACTATGGTGTTTCCGCTGAGGAAAGATATCTTAGGCGGAATGCCCTCCTCCACCAAGTTCGAGAATGCCCTCACTGTCGGCGCGAAGTTGAGGGAGGCCAGGTGATCTGAGATCCTCCTGTTAACCTCCTCAGGCATAGTGAAATCGAAGCTTCTCAGACCAGCTTCCACGTGAATGAAGGGTACCTCCGTCTTTGAGGAGGCTATCGCAGTCCCTAGGACGGAGTTAGTGTCCCCTAAAGCTATAACTCCGTCTGGTCTATAGCTCTCTATTACCTTTCCCACCTCTCTGATCACCGAAGATGTCTGTGAAACCTGATCATCCGAGCCTATGCTGAGGTTGACATCTGGCTCCTCTATTCCGAGCTCTCTAAAGAAGATACCGCTCATCTCCCAGTCGTAATGCTGTCCTGTGTGTACTAGGAGTAGCTCTACTCCCTCAATTCTGCTGAGAGCCTCGTAGAGCGGTGCCATCTTGATTATCTCCGGTCTAGTCCCCACGGAGACGAGCAGCCTCATCCCGTGAGGATAGAAAAATCCTTTATATTTAATGACTGCCAGGCCACCCAGAGGGTAAGGGGGTGCACCATGCTAAAGCCGGAAAGTGTCATCAAGTTCTACGCTTACACGACGAAAGCGCACAGAAACGATGTGGCTCTGGAACTGTTGAAATTTGATGAAGTTCATCTGGAGCCCCCTCAAGGTATCCCCGGTGTTAGACCTCCCAATAACGTGGAGTCAGATGAGCTTGAAGCGTATGAGGAGATCGTGAGAACTCTGGAAAGGACCAGCACTCTGGTAGGAGTGCCAATGAGTGCTATATCCAGCTTAGCTCGTAGGAGAGAGCCTGATGGAATTCACGACAGCAAGAAGATGATCTCAGAGCTGGATGAGGCTGTGGGGGAGTACCTGAGGGTTAAAAGGGAGCTTGAGATCTCAAAGAAGGTAAAACATTTACTGAGGGAAAGGGCAGAGAGGATGAAGGAGATAGACAGTAGATTGAGTGAGATAGAGGGGAAGATCTCCAGCTATTATGCTGCCACGCTTGAGGTCGTCGAGGAGGATCCCTCGAAGCTCAGACTGGGTAGAGCGCTCTTGGAGATGGACAGGGGACTTCTCAGGACATCATCCCTCCTCAACATGGCATCAGATAAGTCCCTCTCGTTGGATGATGTGGGCGAGGTGATAAAGAACGCTAAGGAATCTCTCAGGGATGTCATCGTGAGGATAGAGACTCTCCTAACTGAAAGGAAAGATATATCCGGATTCATGGAGATTGATCGAAATATTAGAGAAATATCCGCCGAGATGGATCATATCATAAACTTGGTTGGCGAGTACAGATCGAAAAAGGAGAAACTATCCGAGCTGAGGGCCATAGAATCCCTTTGGAATAAGATGAAGGATAGTATAAAGAGAATCCCGGAGTTGAGCCCTATAATGGCTGAAAGAGAGCCGGCCATCTCCAAGGTTTCCCAGCAGATAGGCATCTTGGAGGAGGAGATCAAAGGTATCGAATCTGAGGTGAGAAGACTATTGTTCAGGGTGACCGAGGACTGCTCGAGGGTGAGAAGGGAATTCTCCTCTCTCAGGGAGGGTCTTCTCTCGATAAAAGTCATAGCCGCTGGGGAGGCCGAAAGGAGGGTCAGCGAGCTCATAGAGGATGCCAAGCCCCTTATGGCAGAAAGGGGTAAACTGGAGGAGGAATTAGATAGATTGAAGAGGCTAACTGATAAAAAATTCATTAATGAGCTGAGGGAGAAGGAAAAGGAACTCAAGCAGAGGATAATAGACCTCTCGGCACAGCTAGCGGCCGCAGCGCTTCGCATGAGGGAGAAGGCCTTAATTCAGCGGATTGAGATGCTGATGTACGAGGGAGAGGAGATCTCCGTGATATCCGGCTGGATCCCTAGAAGAAAGATGGAAAGCTTCAAGAGGAAGCTGGAAGAGAGACTGGGGGAGTTCATAGCCATAGAGTTCGAGGAAGCTAAGGAGGATGAGGCTCCCTCCAAAGTGAATGTTCCTATATTGTTGAAACCGGTTAGATTACTCACGCACAGGCTTTACGGATATCCATCCGTAGTGGAACTGGATCCAACCATACTCACAGCCATATTCTTCCCGCTGATGTTCGGGATGATGTACGGGGATCTAGGCCATGGGATAACCCTGGCCCTCTTCGGCTTCTTCCTCTGGAAGAAAACTGGAGGTGCCATGAAGGAACTCGGTGGGCTTCTGATCTACTCAGGGATAGCTGCAGCTATTTTCGGGTACCTGTACGGGGCTTTCTTCTTCACCTCCATAACGGAACACCCCATCCTCAGCCCACTGCATGATACCATGAGACTCATGGCTGTCGCTTTACTGTTTGGGGCGTTCCAGATGTCGGTGGGGTTCCTCATCAACACCATGAACAAGATGATCGAGGGGGATCCGTTCGCAGCGTTCCTAGAGTATAGAGGGTTTATGACGCTCGTGATGTACGTGGGCGCCGTGATCGCGGTCGTCAGGAATGGCGCTGACATAGGGGGCACCTTGAGAGATCCTCTATTCCAAGCGATGTCGGTACCCCTCCTCGTGACCTGCATAGCCCCAATATTCAGGTCCGTCAAGGAGGGGCACGGGATCGGGGAGGGCCTCTCTGAGATGATATCCACCCTTCTTGAGAGCGTCCTGGCTCTCCTCAGTAACTCGCTATCCTACATAAGGCTTGCGGCCTTCGCGGTTATACACGAAGTCTTCGGAGTGCTCACGAACCAATCGTTGTTCGGGAAGGAGATGGTACTGATAGGAGAGTTACCCATCCTACTGAGTCCTGCTGTGCTGGCGATATTCGCCCTTATGAACATACTTGTCATGGGGCTTGAGGGTCTCCTCTCATTCATACAAGCGACCAGGTTAACGTTCTACGAGTTCTTCACTAAATTTTACCGTGCCTCCGGGAGGGAGTTCAGGAGAGTCTCGGAGTTGATCTGGGGGCTCGGCGAGGAATCCTAGGGTGAAATAATAATATTTTTAACTACCCTTACCTTGAGGTGAGTCATGGTCCCGTAAGGTGATGAACATGAAGCTCAAGAGGAAGCTGATGATATACGCGGTCTTAGGGCTTCCCCTAGTCCTTCTTCCGATATCACTCTTCACGGCGGCTGCAGCTCAACAAACGACCACTACGGAAATCGGTGGATTGAAGTTCATCGGTATGGCTCTCGCGATCTTGGGTAGTACCGTAGGGGCTGGGATAGCTCTCTATGGCGTGGCCATAGGAGGAAGCGCTCTATTGGCTGAGAATCCGAAGGCGTTCACTCAGGTACTGATACTTGGAGGGTTGGCTGAGGGAGTTGCCGTTTACGGTCTATTAGTTGCGTTCCTGATAATGGGGGGCTAGTCTACTCGGAGGGATTTTCCACGATCTAATCACAATATTTATCCTCAACTTATATAATATTTTTAACTTCTCGAAGTTCTCCCCATCCCCTAATAACCCTCAATTCTCAACAACAATAACAACAATTTAGTAATTTAGTTTAATAATTTGGTTTCATTTCAGATAATCATGCTGCATGGGGGAAAGTATCCAATTATGAATATCATTAGGAGAGAAAAATTAAAGCTATTATTAACAGAAAAAGTTTATGTCTCACGAGGTGTTAACAGATTATAGAGCATCTCCTTTGATACACCACTTATCCTTCCGAACAGCACCGTTCTCAGGCTCTGAGATTCCCATTCGGATGAGATCATGTAAGATATTATGTAGGCTTCACTCATAGGGCTCTTAAGGGAGATCCTCATGGATTCCATGTAGGCTCTCTTAGAGATGGAGTGCTCTATCACCCACGGCTCCCCTATCTCTCTCAGGGAGTCCCTGACCTCCAGTGAGACGCTCCTATACGGTGAAATATTTATCAATATATCCAGAAATTCATTTAAATCCTTAGAGGACATAAAGGCATCAAGCAATTTCTTGAAAGGTATTTTAGAAAGACTCTTCATGACGAGCTCATCGCTGATTCGGAGGTACTTAGATTTGAGCAGGATACCTAGGAGCATGTTCTCAAGGTAAGAGCTTATTATCTCATACACAGGCTCATTCCTCTTATCCTTGACTGTCTCAAGGAGCAGATCCGTGTAAACCCTCATAAGTATGAGATCCAACTCAGAAGGATCCCTTTTTTCGCTCGAGAGCCAATCCGCTAAACCAGAGGAGATCCTCTTATTCTCTATGACCTCCATTATATCCTCCAACTTCTCTATCCTAGAAAGCTTCGTCGTGTCCTGAAGGTAGCCATCATGGGGAAGCAAACTAACCCTCTCCAGTCCTCTCCCGAAGAGCCTTGAGAAAACTATCCTCCTTATGTTCTCGAGATCGTACTTGCTCATGTATGTCCTTAGAATCACTTCGATTGAGGATGCTCTGGCTATAGATATTAGCTTGTTCGCCCTAATGAAGTTCACCCTCATCGTAGCCTCATCTATCTTGATAGGGTCCGAGATGTCCTCCGGTCTCTCGAAGAATGCCCCGTAAGGAGTCTGAGATATTTTGTCGAACAGGAGCCTATTATCATCTATGAAAACCCAAGATCTCATCTCAGATAAGTCGATTAAATGAGAAGAAAGCCCATGCGTTCTCACAACCAGGTACTTGAGCTTGGCATCCTTCAGCATTCACTCTCCCCTCTTTATCTGCCTGTATTTCTTCACCATTATGAACTCCTCCAAGGACTCCTCATCCAGCATCTCCTCTATGTAATTTATCGCTGCCTCATGGTCCGGGATCACTATCTTCTCCAAGGCGTTCACCTTCCTCATGGTATCGGCCAGGGCAGAGGCCAGCCTCTCGAACTTAGCTTCGGAGTTGACTAGGGGCATCATCTCCCTTATCGCATCCGCGAACTTCCTAGCCGCCGCTATGACCACTGCATTGAGGGAGGGTGAGACCGCAAGGTTCAGTCCTACGACCTTGATCTCGGGGACTTCCACGCCTATCACGCTTCTCACTCTCATCTCCGTTAGCAGGGGCGTTGTCAACAGGGCTGCTTTCCTCATCTCCTCTGGTCCAGCCGCTGAGTAAGCTAGTTTGAGTAACGTATATGCCTCCTCAAGTCTCCTCTCGATGTCGACCCTCCTCTTCAGGTCTGGGATGAGAGATTGGCTCTCCCTGACGAGTTGGTCTCTCTTCATCTTAAGTGCTTCAACTCCGGATTTAAGGAGCCTCAACCTCTCCCTCAACCTTATAAGAAACCCCTTAGTGGGGAGCACCCTCCCCACGGACCTGAAGCTCATCAGCTCACCTTTCCACCAGAAGCCTCCTCCTCGGGTGGTACTTGCTCAACGTCTTCTCACTGATCCTGGTCAGCTCGGATTCGGGGAGCGTCGCCAGTATATCCCAGGCTATATTGAGCGTCTCCTCAATAGTCCTCCTCTCCTTGAATCCCTGCGCCACGAACTCCCTCTCGAACCTCCTAGCGAACTCCAAGTAGAGCCTCTCCCTCTGGCTCAACCCAGCCTCTCCGACTATCTGCACGAGTTCTCTGGCCTTGGTCCCTTGACTGTAAGCAGCGTATAATTGATCTGAAACCTCCTTATGATCTTCTCTAGTCTTCCCGGGACCTATACCATCCTTCATCAACCTGCTCAGGCTCGGAAGCACGTTTATTGGTGGGTATATACCCCTGTTGTAGAGGTCGAAGTCCAGGAATATCTGGCCCTCGGTTATGTAGCCTGTGAGATCCGGTATCGGATGCGTCAGGTCACCTCCGGGCATCGTCAGTATTGGCATGAACGTGATTGAACCGGGCCTTCCCATTATCCTTCCGGCCCTCTCGTATATGCTTGCAAGATCGCTGTACATGTAACCTGGATAGCCCTTTCTGCTCGGCACCTCCTCCCTGGCCGAGCTGAGCTCTCGGAGGGCCTCGCAGTAATTGGTCATATCGGTTACTATGACCAGGACATCCATTCCCAGGTCGAAGGCCAGGTACTCGGCCACCGTAAGGGCCACCCTGGGGGTAGTTATCCTCTCTATCACAGGGTCGTTCGCTAGATTCAGGAAGAGGACGGATCTGCTCAGTGCTCCGAATTCCTCAAACTGTCTCCTGAAGAACAGGACATCATCGTACTTCAGTCCAACGGCAGCGAAGACTATCGAGAACCTCTCCTCCCTACCGAGCACCACGGCTTGCCTGGCTATCTGGGCCGCGACCTCGTTATGAGGTAACCCTGATTCAGAGAATATGGGAAGCTTCTGTCCTCTGACCAAACTTAGCATGCCATCTATGGCCGAAATACCGGTCTCTATGAACTCATCCGGGTAGTCCCTCTTGGCTGGGTTTATCGGAGCACCGTTTATGTCCCTGAATTCATCCGCCCTTATGCTCGGTCCCCCGTCTATCGGCTCACCCGCGCCGTTGAAGACCCTACCTAAGACCTCATCGGACACGGGTATCTTCAGGGTCGAACCGGTGAACTTGACTATGGCATTGGACTCCAGCCCCTCCGTGTCCCCCAAGACCTGTATCACTACCTTATCCCTACCGGCCTCGAGGACCTGACCCAGCCACTCCCTTCCGTCCTCGGAGTATATCCTGACTACCTCCTCGTAGGCAACCCCCGGTATCCCCCTCATTATGACGAGGGGACCCTTCACATGATCTATCCCCCTGAAGGCCAGACCTCGGACGGACATTCACCTCACCTCAGCCAATAGCGAGGATATTTCAGCCTCCAACTGAGAGATCGCATCCCTGACGGCACCCTCGAACTCCTCCTCGGGGATGAACTTGAGCCTCCTCAGCAACCCCAGGGATCTCATCTCCACTATCCTCGACATGGGAACACCAGCCTCCACCAGGGGCTTGGTTCTATCATAGAACTCAAGCAGGGTCTTCAGGAGGAGCACCTGCTTCTTGGGGGAGCAGTACGTATCGACCTCATGGTAGGCGCTCTGTACGAGGAACCCCTCCTTTATCAGCTCAGCCGATAGGAGCACCAATCTGTTTTCGTCGGATAGGGCCGCCTCCCCTACGACCCTGGCCACTTCCTCCAGGCTTGAGGCTGCCTGAAGCAAGGACATGGCTTTCTCCCTGTACTCAATCATGTCATGCCCGGTCATCTCGATCCACCAATTCCTCAGGCCTTGGGCATATTTGGAGAAACTCCTGAGCCAATTTATGGAGGGGAAATGCCTCTTGAAGGCGAGGTCTTTATCAAGCGCCCAGAACGCTCCCACGTACCTCATGGTGTGCTGGGTGACTGGCTCATTTAGATCACCCCCGGAGGGGCTCACAGCCCCTATAACGGCAACAGAGCCGATCTCATCCCTGCTCCCAGCCACCTTGACCCTTCCGGCCCTCTCATAGAACGAGGCTATGAAGTCAGGGAGGTACGCAGGGAAGCCCTTCTCAGAGGGTATCTCCTCGAGTCTGGAGCTCAGCTCCCTTAGGGCCTCAGCCCATCTCGACGTCGAGTCCGCTGTCAGCACAACGTGGAGTCCCATATCCCTGTAATACTCGGCGTAGGTTATGCCTATGAATATGCTGGCCTCCCTCGCGGGAACCGGCATGTTGCTCGTGTTCGCGATAAGAACGCTCCTCTCGAGGAGGGGTCTTCCCGTCCTCGGATCCACTAACTTGGGGAAGGTGTGAAGGAGATCCGTCATCTCGTTGCCCCTCTCCCCGCATCCCACGTAGACGACTACGTCCGCATCAGCCCACTTCGATATCTGATGAAGGGTCACAGTCTTCCCCGTTCCGAAGCCCCCAGGGACCGCGGAGGTCCCTCCTTTGACTATGGGGAAGAAAGTATCTATGACCCTCTGACCAGTAACTAGGAGTTCGCTGGGGTCTAGTTTAATCTTGAAAGGTCTGGGATTTCTCACGGGCCACTTATGATACATCTTGAGTTGCTCCTTCCCCCCTGCGTGCTCTACGAGCACGATGGGCTCCTCAAC
>MAIU01000008.1 GCA_003344655.1 Candidatus Korarchaeota archaeon NZ13-K | reverse complement strand
CACCTTGGGCAGGGGCAGGTTGAACCTCTCAACGGCCGTCAGGAAGGGGACCAGCTTGCCATCGGGGAGTCCCACCAGCACGGGAACCCCCTCCAGGTAATAGACCTTAGCAATCCCCTCCTTGAATGGGACCTCCAGGACCTGTAGGGAGATCTTCCTCCTCTGGAAAACGGCATCCATCCCGGGGATCTCAGCCACGGATCTATCGATGATCTCCCTGCTCTCCTTCAACGTCAAGAAGTACTTCCTGAATTTTATGACCCTCACCCCTCAGGTTTGGTAATTGATGGCGCCCGGGCCGGGATTTGAACCCGGGTCTGGGGCTCGACAGGCCCCTATGCTGGCCGGGCTACACCACCCGGGCACCCGGCCTGATGTGGTGTCCTCAATTATAAATATTTTCATCCGCGCCTCCCGGCGATCCGATCGTAGATGCTCTTCATCTTAAGGGAATCCCTCTCGAGGGATGGGGACTCGGATATGATGACCCATCTGATGCCTAGCTCCGCTATTATATCTGCGAGGGGCTCGTATGGAGGCCCGTATCCGGATCCCAGGTCATGGTGCATCCTCTCCCCCACCCCGGCCTTAGCTATCTCGACCTCCGTGAAGTGAATCAATAACCCATCGAGATGGCCCAGCCTCCCCTCGATCTCCCCCAGCACCCTCTCGTAGTCCTCCCTGCCCCTTATCACGCCACCCTCCCTGGCATGGATGTGCGCGAAGTCTATGGTTGGGACGACTCCTTCCACCTCCTCGGCCATAGAGAGGACCTCATCCAGCGATCCCAGCTGGGATGGCTTGCCCGTTGTCTCAGGGCCGAGCTCAACATTCACGCCCAGCGCAATGAGCTCCTCCCTGATCCGCTCGAGCTGTTTGATCGCATACCTCAGGGCTTCCTCCCTCCCCATGCTCCCGTAGTAGCCCGGGTGGAATGTCACGTGCAGGGCTCCCATCTTGTCCGCGGCCACGGCGGATTCCACAACCCTCCTGGCGCTGGCCTCGCCCTTCTCCTTGGAGCAGAGGTTTATTGCGTAGGGGGCATGTAAGGAGAGCAGGATGTCATTCTCCTCGGCCTCCCTCCTTATCCACCTCAGCAGCTCTTCGCTCTTGGGTATCGCTCTCACAGCCTGGTACTCCATCGCATCCAAACCCACTTCCCTGAGGTAGGAGAAGGCTCTCTCCTTGGGGGAGTCGATGGGATAGCCGGCAGGGCCGAACCTGACCCTATCCAGGATCACATGGACCCTAGGAGGGAGGAGTATATAATCCGCATCCCTGAGTGTCATGTGGGCGTTGAGACCCGCAAGCTAGAACTCGTCTCGAAAGGACCCTCGGGACGAAAAGTATATATTCGCCATCATCCCACTGAATAGCGGGTCACCCGGCCCTTCGCGGGCTTAGCCCCTCCGCGGGCTAGCGCGGCATACCGCCGGGGGAAGGGGCCCAGGATTGGCCCCGTTAATGGCGTCCATCGGGACGCCATCCCCTCCGTACTCAGCGCCGGGTGACCCCCACCTCCGCCTCCCCGGTGGGGAAGATGTGGTTTCTGAGGCCAGATTGCATCGCCGCCTTCGAGGACAGGGAGATCAGGGACTCCCTGCCGCGTTACATTGAGGTGGTTGAGGGGAGAAAACCCCCGCTCTTCAAACTTTCCAAGCTGATCCGAGTTGATCTGAGGGACGATCCATGGGAGGCCCATGAGGAGGGACTGAGGGTCCTCAGGGAGGCCTTAGAGAGTGATAGCATCCCTAAGGGTGATGAGGGACAGGTCTCCCTTCTGGACCTGAAGGCCTACCTCTCACTTGAGGTGGCGAGGGGCTGCAGGTTCTGCGAGTGGAGGTGCGGGGTGAACAGGCTGGAGGGAGAGAGGGGCGTCTGCAGGGTCAGGGAGACCAGGGTCGCGAGTCACTTCATTCACATGGGGGAGGAGCCACCGGTGAGCCCCTCCGGTACCATATTCTTCTCGGGGTGCAACTTCAAGTGCTTGTACTGCCAGAACTGGGACATATCCCAGTTCCCTGATTCCGGTGAGGGCATCTCCCCTCAGAAGCTGGCCAGGATCATGGACGATCTCAGGAGGAGAGGGGCTAGGAACATAAATCTGGTCGGGGGAGAGCCGACACCCAACATACACACCATAATATTGTCTCTCCGCTACGCTTCAGAGGACTTCCCTGTGATATGGAATTCCAACATGTACCTGAGCGAGGTCGGGATGAGGCTGATCTTGGGCATAGTGGATCTCTGGCTCCCGGACTTCAAGTACTGGAACGATGAGTGCGCTAGAAGGCTGAGCGGCATCCCGAGATACTCCGAGGTGGTCAAGAGGAACCTCTCCTTGGCCTACGAATTCCCGCCCGGGGAGATCATAATCAGGCACCTGGTCCTGCCCGCTCATGTGGACTGCTGCACGAGGCCCTCACTGGAATGGATAGCCGCTAACGTTCCTAGGGCCCTGGTGAACGTGATGGATCAGTACAGACCCGAGTACAGGGCCTCGGAGCTTCCCGAGATCAACAGGAGGCCGAGCAGCAGTGAGCTGAGGGAGGCTTTCGAGACGGCCGAGAGGTTGGGACTGAGGTGGAAGTCCGTCAGCCGGTGATTATTGAGACCACCCTCCACTTCACCTCCTCCAGGCATCCATCGTTCAGGACGAAGTGGTCGGCGCATGCTATGGCGTCCCCGAGGTGGAACGCGATTATCTCCTCCCTGTCATCCCTGAGGAACTCCGAGTAGGACGACCTGTCGAATCCCCCCCTCATTCTCGCGCTTGTCCTGATAAATCTTATCTTTTTTGATGTAAGAACTGCTATAGTAATAACATCATCACCGAATTCTCTGACGAATTCATCTATTTCCTCGACGTTCCTTACGCCGTTGACGACGAAGCATCGGGGAGGGGGCGAGCTCATTATCACATCTATGGCGAGCCTGGCCAAAGCACCCCTCCCCATCCTCTCCCTCAGCTCCAAGCCCAGGGATCTCATGTTCTCGCGTGTCTCGCTGAGGCCTCTTCTCCTCAGCTCCTCAAGTAGCAAATCGCTCATCCTGATCACCCTGTACCCCAGGAGATCCCCTATGGCCCTAGAGATCTCATCCTTCCCGCTCCCCGGAAGCCCGACTATCAGAACTATTGGCTTACCCAGGCACTTTTCAGATCCGCCGCCGATCATGCAGATCCGCGGATCTTAACCCGAGATTCCCTTTTAATATGGAACCGGTGCTTCGGAGGGGGATTAAATCATGATCTCGATAATAGAGATCGAGGCCACCAGCCAGGGAGATGGCGTATTACCGTTCACGGGGCCATTTCTCAGGGCAGCTCTGCTGAGATCGATATCCTCACAGGACCCTCTGCTGGCTAAGGCACTGGAGATGTCCTCTAAGAAGATATTCGTCGAGGCTTTCAGGAGGGAGAGGAAGCAGATGCCCTGCGGCTCCCTCGAGGAGTCGGTCTACATGGGATCTGAGTACAGGGGTTCCGTGATAGTGTTCGACGACGAGGTCGTGAGCGAGGCCATCAGATCATGGATATTCAAGAAGCCAACCATAGTTATAAAGGAAATTCCATTTAAAGTAACTGGGTATACATATCAAGAAATAAATATAACAGACTTCATTCAGGAAAAACCATGCAGGAGCTTCAGGCTCCGCTTCCTGACCCCCACCTGCTTCAGGAGGGCCACCTCCCAGTACTGCTACCTCTACCCCAATCCCAGGATGATAGTGTCATCACTGGCATCGGCTTGGAACGCGCTCTCCCCAAAGAAGGGACCAGAGACCAGGTTGATCGCAACGTGGGCTGACCTGAGCGTCGTGGAAACTGGCTACGAGCTCTGCACAACTAAGCCCGTTGATATGGGAGGGGAGAGGACCTTCGTCGGATTCTTGGGCTGGGTGAATTACAAGGTGATAGATCATCCCGAGTGGCAGAGATCGTCTCATGAGGAGATGGCCACCTGGCTCAACACCCTGCTCATGTTCGGTGAGCTGATAGGGGTGGGTCACATGAGGAACATGGGCTTCGGCAGGATCAAGTTCGAGGTCAAGAGGAAATGAGCTTCAGGCGATGGTCTCCACCAACTTACCCTCAATCCTCTCGGAGAGCAAGATGCCGCTCCTTAGCTCTATAGCCTTATGATGGTTTGCCCTGAAGATCCTCTTCAGCTCCCAGAACACCCTCCAGGTGCTCAGGGAATCCTTGCAGGAGGATATGGAGACGGTCACGCTCCCGGACTCGGGCCAAGTGTGAACTGCGGCGTGGGACTCACCTATTATGGCGATGCTCAGGACCCCTCCATTTGGCTTCTTCTTGGTCAGGACGTCGAATAGCGTCAGTCCGGAGCTCAGAACGGACTCGATGAGCGCGCTTTCCACGAACTCGATGCTCTCCAGTAGATCTCTGCTGACGCCGAAGAGCTCGCCTATCACATGGTACTCGAAGGCCCTCACCATTTTTACCCTCACCTCCGCCTCCCTGTGCTGAAAATACCAGATGATTTATTTAAAAAGATTGCGATTCCTCGCCTGCTGGCTTCAATTAGCTGAAAAATCTCTGGAGATCCTCAACTTCTCCGGCGATCCGATGAGCAAGGTGCCCCTCTAAAGCCGAGCGTCAATCAGAATTCTGAATTGAAGGAAGTAGAGCTTTGCAAAATTTATAGAAGCCAAAGACCATAATATAGATACCTATGCTTATGATCACCAATCAAAGGCTCTAGTTCCCCGAAATAAGGAACTAGATTGCTCTTGATGGTTTGAAAGTGAGTATCCCCCCCATATGGGGGGAGGGGGGATTAAAAAGGATCCGTTCGCGAGTCGGCTCGCACCGGTCTGGGCTGGGCATGAGGGGATACTCACGCGGGATGTGGGTGAAGCTAGAAGAAGCCCTCCAGACTGCCGCTGAGGCTGTACTCCTCCCCTAATACGTTTCTCAGCATTCTGCTGAGGGTCTCGCTCTTCAGATTGACCTCTGGCTCTTCCGATAGGATATCTCCCTTCTTGGAGAGCCAATCATCCAATATCCTCCTGCTGCAGCGCACCATGACTTCCTTCCATCCGGTGATGTCATCCAGATCCAGCTCGATCTCAACGGGAACCCTGCCGAGCTCGTTGTAGTACTCCTTGCTCAGCCCCTCCCCTGACGGGTTCCTCTCGAAGGAGTAGAATATCCATCCTAGGGAGACGAAGTGAGATACCTCCGCGGTCCTCCCGGAGAGGTTGAACTCGTCCTGCCTGAAGGAGACGAACTCGTCAACTCTGACCAGCTGATGTATCTTATCATATATAACCTGCGCTTCATCCTCGATGATCCTTATGGCCTCAAGCCCCAATGAGAACTGCTTCCTGAAATCCTCAACGGACCAGCTTCCCAGAAGCACGCTAATCCTCCCAGCCACGCTCACACCCTCATCCCTCAAGTAACCCAGTATAGATTCCAGAACAAGCTGTATCTCCTCCCCGGACCTCTCCCCTATGACAGAGGGCTCCGACTGAGATCTCATGATCTCCGCGAAGTCATCCCCCTGCCAGATCCCGATCTCCTTGATCCTGGCGAGGACCTTCCTCACGACGGCCGCTGAGGATAGAGGATCCAGCAGCAGGGATGGGTTCTGGGAGAAGGCTGAGGCCACCGTGCCGCCAGCTATCCTCCCAAGCGCCCACATGGAATCAAGTATCCTCCAGCCATCCCCCTCCCTCACGAGTATCATGGGGCTCAGCCTGCCAGATCTAACAACATCAGGAATAGGCCTGAAATCTATGAGAAGGCCGCTCTTCACCTGATTGTTATCCACTGTGAGGTCCCTCAGTAGGAGGAGGGAGAGACCTCCTCTCATATCTATTATCCATGGGGAATCCTCCCTGACAGCCCTTATGATGTAATCAGCGTATCTGTTCCTCCTGATCTTATGTGACATTTAGTTGGAGACACCTCCCTCACAGCTGATATCAGCCGGTAAGGAGTATATAACTTCGCCGCCCGTTCGGCGCGAGAGGTCCGACCTCAAGCTTATATTTCGAGGTAAGGCGAGCATCAGGGGAATGAAATAGCCATCCCAGAATGATGGGGACGGGATGATCTACCCAGGGGTAATTGACCCCCACTTTTTGGTTCACTTCCCTCAAGGGGGACGCGCTGTGTTGGTCAAAAATTTTTAGGATGATGGGATGTCTCAGAGGGACTTCATGACATCTATCATGTCATCGGTCATCTTATCCGCCTGCTCCATCGTGACCACGAGCGGGGGTTGGATCCTCACCACGTTGTTGAATATCCCTCCGGTCCCTATTATGTAACCTCTCTTGAACATCTCCTCCCTCACCCTCTTCGTCGCCTCCGGGTCAGGCTTCTTGCCGTCCTTGACGATCTCGACACCTATGAAGAGCCCCCTCCCTCTCACCTCTCCTATCATCCTGAGGGATGCGTCCCTCAACTTGCTCATTATGAAATTCCCAACCTTAAGGGCATTCTCATGCAATCTCTCCTCCAGCAGAACCTCTATTCCGGCCAGACCTGCCGCGCAGGCAACCGGATTTCCTGAGAAAGTGACGTTATGGTCTCCAGGCTCCCAGGCCTTATCGACCTCCTCCGTCGTCATTATCCCACCCAGCGGGAGGCCCGCACCCAAAGCCTTGGCCATAGTCATGATATCGGCGCTCACGTTCTCCCACTCATGCCCGAATATCTTCCCAGTCCTTCCGAAACCGCTCTGAACCTCATCCACGATCAGCAGAACGTCGTTCTCCCTACATATCTTCTCAAGCTCCTTCAACCATCCGTCAGGGGGAACTATTATGCCCCCCTCTCCTATCACGGGTTCCACTATAACGGCGGCCGTGTTCTCGGGACCAAGGCGGTATCTGATGTACTCATCAACCTTCTCGAGCGTGTAACTCTTGCAGGTCTCCACATCCCCGGGGAACCTGTAACAGTAGGGCGTGGGTAGGTGCACAATGCCTGGATAGCTGGCGAAGTGCCCCATTAGCCTCTTGTACTTGTGGGATGCCGTCAGGGTGAGCGTCAATCCCCCTCTCCCGTGGAACGCGCAGTCGAACGCTATCACATAGGCGCCGGTCCCGCCCTTGACCTTCACGGAATACTTCTTCGCGAGCTTTATAGCGCTCTCAACTGCCTCAGTCCCACTGTTAGCGTAGTAAGTCTTCTTCAGGTTTCCAGGGGCGATTTCAGCCAATTTCTTAGCTAGAAGAACCGCAGGAACGTTGTAGTAAAGCATTGAGACATGAGCGAGTTTCTCCATCTGCTCCTGAACAGCCTTGACTATTTTAGGATGAGAGTGCCCGTAATTGACCACCCCTATTCCTGAAAGGAAGTCCAAATATTTCCTGCCATCCACGTCCCACATCTCGATTCCCTTGGCCCTCTCGAATATCACTGGGTATGTTATCGGGTAAGCCGATTGAAGGAAACGCCTGGCCTCCTCCAAGCCGAGCATCGAGACACCCACTCTGTTGTCAAGTTTAATTTAAAAACTTATTGGTCCGGCTGGATGCTGTTTAAAGAAATGGTGTGTTTTATCTCATTATCCCAAGATATAGTTTAGAAAATTGAGGATCATTCAGAAGATCCCTGGGGTCTCCCTCAAACCTCACCTCACCGCTGACCAATAGATAAGCTCTATCCCCTATTTCCAATGCTTTTTTAGCATTTTGCTCCACCATTATCACTGTTTGTTTCAGATGATCCCTCAGCTCAACGATCTTACTCAGAACTTGCTTGACCACTATGGGTGCGAGGTCCGTGGTCATCTCATCCAACAGTAGGACCTTGGGCCTCCTCATCAGGGCTATTCCTATAGCGAGCATCCTCCTCTCCCCACCGCTGAGGGTGCCAGCCTTCCTCGCCAGTAGCTCCCTCAACTTCGGGAATAGTTCGATCACCTCATGGACCCTCTCCTCCAGCTCATCTCTATCCAGCAGGTATCCAGCCATTCTGAGGTTCTCTTCGACTGTAAGGCCAGAAGCGACATTTCCATATTGAGGTAAGTAAGCCAGACCCATCCTGGCTTTCTTATATGTGGGGAGCTTCGTGACGTCCCTCCCCTCGAACCTCACGATTCCGGAGTGTATTGTAGCAGCACCCATTATACTGTTTAAAAGAGTCGTCTTACCAGCGCCATTAGGTCCAACTATCACAGTAATATCCCCAGCTTCAGCGTAAAAGTTAACATTAAACAGTATCCTGAGTTTCCCGTACCCGGAGGTGAGGTTCTCTACCTCCACGATCCGCTCAGGCATTTCCCATTCACCCTAGATATACCTCTGTGACTTTAGGATCGTTTAAAACATCTTCAGGTGTTCCCTGTGATATTATGACCCCTCTGTCCATCACGTAGACGTGCTCAGCGAATGGAAGGGCTATATCTATCCTATGCTCTATCAGGAGCAATGTGATGTTGAGGTCCCTCCTCAGATTATCGAGGTAGCCCAGTATATCGTTCGCATACGATGGATCAACACCCCCTATCGGCTCATCTAGCGCGATGAGCTTAGCCCCGGCTGCCAGCGCTCTTGCGACCTCTAGCATCTTTAGCTGACCTCCTCCGAGTTTGAAAGCCTCTCTGTCCCAAAGATCGTCCAAGCCAACCCTCTTAAGTATGTTCATCGCCCTCCTCACATTCTCTTCCTCTTCCTTGATCCATGAGCGCCTCAATGGGGCCATCAGGGGGTTCTCACCGCGATTCTTCATAGCCACCAAGACGTTTTCGAGTACGCTGAGCCTCAGGAAGGGAGTTGGTATCTGGAAGGTTCTTATGAACCCGAGCTCGTATATCTTATGTGGAGGCCAACCCGTTATATCCCTACCTTCGAAGAATATCCTGCCCTCATCGGGCTTCAACATCCCAGAGCACAGGTTTATCAGCGTGGTCTTCCCGGAACCATTGGGCCCCATTATCATCGTAATGGTCCCCCTCCTTACTTCCAAGGAGACGTCATTGACAGCGATTAATCCACCGAACCTCTTGGTCAGGTTCTTAGTTGACAGCACGCTCTGTTTTTGATCCCCCTCCATCTGAAGATCACCCAGCGCTAACGACATGACGCCTGAGGGAGGAAATTTAATCATTGGTGTGCCAGGGTCTTCACATATCGGTGAGGCTTACGTCTCCCAATTCGGATAATTGAGTGGGTAAAGATGGAGTATATCACTTTAGGCATTATCATGTTTTGCTTAATGAATGTAGGTGCTATCGCGGAGGAGTTTAGAAGGCATCCCGCATTCGGGCGCCTTAACATCTACATCCCTGTTATGATGAACGCTTGATGGTGATTTTATTTTTCTTTCAAAACAAAAATATAAGAGTATAAATTATTAATAATCCTCCTACAGTAAAAAAGGTAAAAATATTACGGTACTACTTCCTGCCGATGAGCTTTAGGAACTCGTCAGTCCATGTCACGCTTCCTGTCTCGTAGGAGTAACCTCCAGCCAGTTTCCATTCGTACTTCCCATCGGATGGCACCACCATCCAGAACATGTAATCCGAGAAGGCCCTGTCCCCATTCTCGTTCAGCTTGAACACGCCTGTTGCCCCATACCATCTTTGAGTTAATGAGGGCAGCACCTTAGCCACTGAAACGGGATCGTACTCATCAACCATGTTTAGGGCGACTGCTACGAGCCATAGGGCATCGTATGAAGCGTAAGCATAGCTCTCAGGTAGCCTTCCCAACTGCCTCTTAACCTCAGAGGCGATCCTCTCTTGCAACGGTGAGGGTGTACCGAACATGGGACTTATGAACTTGGTCTCATAGGAGAACTTAGCAGCTTTTTCATTCGTCTGTATATCTCCCAACAGAGCTGTGCCATCAGAGCCGATCCACCTAACCTTCCATAGGACCTCATACTGTGATGCGGCAGCCACGAACTGAACATACTCCCCGAAGCCAGCGTAGTAAACCCCAACCTTATCCGCCCCATGCTCCCTAACTAGCTCCTTTACGATGTTCGCCAGCTGGGAAGCTATAGTGGTGAACTCCTTGGTATCGGGATCATACCTGATTCCCTTCCCGTTGCCCTTCCCCAGCACCTCCCCCTTCTCACCACTATCCCCTAGCAACTTGGTGAAGGCCCTCTCATAGGAATCGACTAGCCCATCCCCCCAGGCGTCTCCCCTCCAGACAGCTACCACATACCTCACCCCGAGATCGAATGTGGCCCTCGCTGAGGCGGCACCTTGGAACTCATCAGGGGGGCAGAACCTGTAGATCATATCGTTCGGAATGGCGAGAGCCGGAGAAGTCGAGCTCTGCGATATCATGAGCAATTTATTGGCATCAGCATAACCCTTGACCTCTTTGACCTCGGAGCTTGCCATGGGTCCTATGAATATCTTCACTCCTCTGGAATGGAGGGCCTGCACCTTGTCCAATGCCTGCTTGGGATCTAGGGCGGTGTCCTCGAACAATACCTTGACTCGCCATTTCGCCCCTATTTGCTCTAACCAATCATTAACGTCCTTCTCTGCCAGTTTAAGCACAACCATGTCGTTCTCAGCAAATGAGCCCAGGGGCCCTGTGAGGGGGAGAAGGGCTCCTATGTAAACCTCCCCACTCAACCCAGTCGCCTGACTCACAGCGGAAGTGACTGTCTCTGTCTTCGTGACGGTTGTGACGCCCTCTCCTCCCTTGGTCATGTACCCTAGACCGAATCCGATGAGAAGAAAAACCAGCAATAAGGCATATGCCACCCTGTTGCTCATAGGACTGACCTCCACGTGATGGCTGGGGGACGGATCCGAGCCCTTAGTTTTTTACCATTATGTGTGGTTCGGGCTCCACTGTGGTCCCCTCAGCGTCGGCCACATCAACCTGATCGCATGAAATGGCGATGTTTCATCCGACTTCATGCGGGTCATATGGAGAAACATGTTAATTAAATGGGATTTCAGCGCATCTGGATTTACTGACATTCAGGGGACGTCACAAGGATCGTGATTTCCAGAAGATTCGCCCCTCGGCTGCATCCCGCTATGAACTCAAAGCTTAAAATCGCTAGTGGAATCCCCGTCTCTAAATCAACTGTATCAAGTAATGGAGTAACGCCAGGGGGTGATGAGATGCTGGAGGTTCTAACTACAGCCGTCAGCTATTCCAGCGCAATAGCTCTGGCTGCTGCCGGTATAACGCTGATTTACATGACTACCGGTACCTTCAGCTTCGCCCATGCATCCATGACCGCTTTGGGGTTTTATACGATCTTTACGTTCAGCAAGGTGCTTTTTAAGGAGAAGGGGCATCCTTACATGTTCTTTCCATTGGCGGCACTGTTCTCGGGGGCTCTGGGTGTTCTGACGTACCTTACGGTCAATAGGTGGCTCCTGAAGAGGAGGGCCGACATGATAACTCTGATGATGTCGACATTGGGTGTGGACCTCGTGTACTTCGCTTTACTCAACATATTCGCCGATTACTTGACTGAGAACTACAAGGTGAATGCAAGATTAATCGTACTGTCGACGGAGGACATAGTACTGGCTCATATTGGGGGCTTCGCATTGAGGGGAATTCCCGTGATCTCACTGCTCTTGGTGGTGATCACGGTGATCTCCCTTAAATATGTCATAAATCGAACAAAATTTGGTATAACACTCAGAGTTACAGTAGAAAATCCATCACTAGCAGAGATAGTTGGGATAAATCCTGAAACCATCTATCTGACATCCTGGTTCCTTGGCGGGGCTCTCGCGGGGCTCGCTGGGGCGATACTCTCGATGGTGGTCACCGGTACACCCGCCGTGGGAAGCTCAGTCATAGTCCCGGAGTTCGCAGGATCTATAGTTGGTGGTCTCTACTCTCTCTTCGGTGGCTTCGCCGGGGGCTACCTTATAGGAATGAGTGAATACATAGTGATAACTTTGGTCGCGACCTACATCTCTAGGAACCTAGTAGTCTATCAGCCGATAATACCTCTACTAGTGATGGCTACCTTCCTACTACTCTACCCCGAGGGACTCGGAGCCCTGAACATGGGTAAGATCTCAAGGAGGAGGTGATCGGATTGGAGGGGTTAATAGAAGTGCTCTCAGACCCTCTATTCCTCAGCATAATCGTTAACTTCAGTATCTTCCTGATAGTGACCCTAAGCCTTAATTTGGAGGTAGGCATAGCGGGAATCCCACAGTTCGGTAGAGTTCTGGCTGTACTGGCCGGCGCCATAGGGGCCGGATCCATAGCCGGGAGATTAATGGCCCTCTACTACGGACTCCCATGGGGAGGTGACTACGCGGATGTCTTCACGAACCTGAGGATAGTGGAGGAGATGAACAGAAGATTGAGCTCGAGTCCTCTGGAGTCCATCCTAATGCTGGTGCTCTCGCTAGCCGTGGCGGCGCTGATGGGGGGTATAATAGGGTATTTAGCGTCATATCCGGCGATAAGGCTCCGTGAGGCATACCTAGGGATAACGCTGCTGACTTTCGGCGAGGCGCTTCAAACGGTGGTCAAGTACTACGACCCAATCGCGGGGGGGACTGAGGGTATCACGGTCCCCGATGTGTTCAGGTTCGTTGGGGCGGGTCAAGCTAGGTTCATCTTCAGCGCGGCAGTGATACTGTGCGTAGCTATGATGGTGTACATTTACCTCCAGCTGCTGATCAGGTCCCCATTCGGGAGATCCCTTAAAGCCATGAGGGACATGGAAATGGCGGCCAGGGCCTTCGGAAAGGACATAGTGAAGCTCAGATCCCAAGCTCTTATAATAGGAGGATCCGTCGCCGCCTTGGGTGGGGCCCTATGGACTCTATACACAATGAGCCTGAAGGCATACACTTACAACAGAGTGACCTGGACGTTCTGGCCTTGGGCCTTCATGATGCTAGGTGGGGCTGGGAACAACATGGGGATACTGGTGGGGACGCTCGCATTCTCCACCATAAGGAGTCTCATATTTGCATACAAAACAACTTTGGAGTCCTTGATACCGATAAATCCTAACTGGCTAGAGTACATCCTAATAGGACTCACGATAGTGCTGATAGCCATGTTCAGACCACAGGGCCTGCTGCCGGAGAGGCCCGAGCTACCCTTATCTAGAGGAAGGATAGAGGCTCTCAGGAGCCATCATAGGGATACTCTGGAAGGCCCACCTGAGCCGAGTGCTGCATGAGGATGGGCTCATGGGGAAGGGATCATTCTGTTAAAAAGATGAGAAAAAGATGAGAAAAATATTTTTAGGGCCAGATCCCCCTGAGCTCCATCGCCCTAACCACTCTCTTGACGGCTAAGGCCAACGCAGCTGTTCTCATGTCAACCTTGAGCTCCTTGTGCATCTCGTAAACGTCCCTGAAGGCCTTCGTCATCTTAGCCCTCAGCTTCATCCTCACGGTATCTATGTCCCACCACTCCCTGGTCCTCGCCTGAACCCACTCGAAGTAGCTGACGGTGACGCCACCCGCGTTGGCCAGTATATCGGGAGCCACCGTGATGCCCCTCTCATGGAGTATGCTATCGGCCTCAGGAGTCGTCGGCCCGTTTGCCGCCTCCACTATGAGCTTGGCCTTGATGTTATCGGCATTCTTATCGGTTATGACGTTCTCAATGGCCGCTGGTATGAGCACATCCACATCTAGCTCCAGTAGCTTTTCATTAGCCCTCTTAGGATCGCTATCCAAGGAGGTGGAGCCTGGGAAGCCTACGACGGAGCCGGTCTTGTTCTTGTGCTCCAATACCTTATCTGGGTCCAGCCCGTCTGGGTTGTATATCGCCCCCTTGGAATCGCTCACGGCCACGATCTTCATGCCGAGCTCCTGCATGAACTTCGCTGAGAAGTAGCCGGCATTACCATAGCCCTGGACCGCAACCTTGGCCTTCTTAGGATCGATCCCAAGGACCTTCACAGCCTCCTCAGTGACGTATTGCAATCCCCTAGCTGTGGCCTCATTCCTCCCCTCACTCCCTCCTACCTCCAGCGGCTTCCCGGTTATCACGCCCGGCTCGAAGTAGCCCTTGATCATGCTGTAGGTGTCGACTATCCAAGCCATCGTCTGCGGGTTCGTGTAGACGTCGGGGGCTGGTATGTCTATGTCCACACCTATTATCGGGGCTATAGCATAGGCGTACCTCCTGGTGAGCCTCTCCAGCTCTCCCGGGCTGAGGGCCCTGGGATCAACCCTGACGCCTCCTTTCCCGCCACCGAACGGGACATCAACCACGGCAGTTTTCCAGGTCATCCACATCGCTAGGGCCTTCACCTCATCGACGTTCGTGTCGGGGTGATACCTTATGCCCCCCTTGAAGGGCCCCCTGGCATCGTTGTGCTGAACCCTCCAACCCAGGAAGACCTTGATGGAACCGTCATCCATCCTAACAGGGATCTGGACCTCCAGCACCCTTTTCGGTGTCGCGAGGATCTGGTGAATCCCCGGGTCTAGTTTCAGCACCTTGGCGGCCTTATCCAGCTGCTTGAGGGCATTCTCCCAAGGGTTCAACTGCTCGGCCATGCTGACACCTCCGGCCTCCAATGCGTCGCAGGTCTTTCTTAAAAAAATTTCCATATGAGGAGGGGTCGCTCCGCATTCGAGTTAAAATATTCTACATGGGATTAGCGGAGCCCCTGGAACGATTCCGGAACAATGTATTTATGCCTGCCTGGTGACATCGGTTCATGCTTCTAGAGTTCGCACTATCGGCAGCCGCGGTAGTGATATCTTACGCATTATATAGGCGTTATAACGTGAGAAATATTGTACCATATCCGGTCATCGGAGCCATATATTCCTTCAATAGACCACTTTTTAGTATAATGTTTCTTCTATGTTTCTCCATCTCGATCTTAGTGGGCGAGGCCGTTTTCAGGAGGTTCCTAGTGTACGGGATGCGCGTGTTCCACATACAGCTCCTCACCTCACTGCTCCTGATGCTCCCTTACTCGCTCGCGAAGTCAGATGAGATCTCATTAGCGCTATCGATGCTTTCAGGGCAGATGGCTTACGATACTCACTCAAGCAGGGATCAAATTAAAACAGCGATTTCGTTTGTGCTCACATTCATCGCGATATCCCTCACCTACTGGTTGATCAAGGGATCCTCATGAGGATCTCCGTGTCTGGGACTCGCGGAAAGACAACCACGGTAAACATGGTGCACGATCTCCTCATGAGGAGGGGATTGAAGGTCGTCTCAAAGACCACCGGGGAGGATGCGATCGTCAGGATCGCTGATTCGGAATTCAGAATGAACATAAGGCCAAGATCCGTCTTAGATGAGAATCTAGATGTCATTAAGATCCCCCATGATGTCCTGATAATCGAAAATCAGGCGATAACACCTTACACTATGAGGGTCTTCCACAGGATGGTGAGGCCGGACATCGTCACGATAACCAACGTGAGGATGGACCACGCGGAGTTCTTGGGCGAGAACAGGAGGGAGGTGGCCAAATCCTTCATTTCATCCATCAACGAAGATGTTGAGTTTCTGATAAGCGGCGAGACCAGAAAGGAGCTGATAGATCTACTGAAGGCCGGAGCGGAGCGGCTGGGTGCTGAGTACATCCAAGCTAGGAATTACGGGATACCCGGGTCTGAATCCGTGGGAATCTCTGAGGAGGTTGCGAGACTGGTCACGGGGGAGCGCTTGGGTGAGGAGGAGAGGAGGTACATGATGAGAAAGCTAGAGGAAATGCTGAGCGTTAGGAGGAGCGGTGACCTCCTCTGGTACAACGGAGCAAAGGTGAACGATCCGGAAAGCGCTGAGATCCTGCTGAGTTACCTGCTCAGGAGGTATGGGAGGCGCATCATCATCTCAGCGAGCTTCAGGAGCGATAGGAGGGATAGGACATCCCTCTTCGCCGGTTTCCTGAGGAAGCTCTCCGAGGAGGAGCTCATCAGCTCCATCTTCGTCAGCGGTCATGCGGCCAGATCGGTGGCGAAGCGCGTGGGGAGGAAGTGCTTCCCCGTGAAAGAGGACTTGGACTCCGTGAGGGACGTTATAGGACTTGCGATGAGGGAGGGAGCCATCTTGATGCTTCTAGCCAATAGAAAAACTAAGTTTGCCGACCTGATGCTTGAGGAAATAGGGAGGCTATCTTCCAACGACGGAGGCCTCTAGCTCCTCCCAGAGATCGGAGTTGAACTCGCAGCTCGGATCGGGACCCAAAGGATCCCCGTAGTAAGCTAGGGCCCTGGCCCTGCATCCCCCGCATATGTACTTGTACCCGCATGTCAGGCAGGCATAATCGACCCTATCCCTATCCCTCAGCTTATTCAGGAGCTCGTTGTTCTGCCAGATGTTGAGAAACCCATCCCTCAGCACGTTCCCCAGCACCACTGGCATGAAGACGCAGGGCTGCATATCCCCGTTGTGCTCGACCGAGCAGTATATCCTGCCGGCCCCGCATCCGCCCAGGAACTCGGCTAGGGCGAACCCCGCTGACATGTACTCCTCGGGTATCGCCAGCTCGGCGAAGTGAGTCGGGGTGAGCTTTCCTCCCTTATCCGCATGCTTGAGCGAGACGACAGCATAAACGGGACTCGTGGAGAATGCCTGGAACCCATTAGACAGCTCCGAATAGAGGAGCTCAAGGACCTCCATCCTCTCCCTCGGGCTCAGGTCGTATTCCAGGATCTCCCTTCCCCTGCCCGTCGGTATGAAGTTGAAGGCGATGAACCTATCGGCGTTCAGCTCCTTGGCCAGCTTCAACATGTCCGCCACCTCCTTGTAGTTCTTCTTTGTGACCGTCATAGCGATGCCAACATCCATACCGGCTTCCTTAGCGTTCTTCGCCCCCTCGACGGACCTCTCCCAGGCTCCCTTCACCCCTCTGAAGCTATCGTGAGACTCCGGATTGGGTGAGTCGAGGCTGACCTCCACGTACCTGACCCCTATCTCCTTCAACCTCCTAGCGACCTCAGGTTTTATGAGTGTGGCGTTCGTGGCAACGCTCACGTACATGCCGGCATCGGCGGCCCTCTTGGCCACGACCCAGAAGTCGGGGACCATCAGAGGCTCCCCTCCCGAGAAGGAGACGGCAGCAACGCCAGCTTCATCCATCTGCCTGAGCACCTCCAGCCTCTCCTCCAGCCCGAGCTCGTCCGGTGGTGGTAGGGGAGAAGCGTTGGCGTAGCAGTGGAGGCAGGAGAGATTGCACCTCTTCGTGAAATCCCAAACTACCATGAATGGGGAGTAGAGCCTCTGAGGCCTGGTTATGCCGTAATGGGCGATCCCGAGCAGTATGTTCGCTATCCCCCTTCTCATGTATGGATCCTTCAACCTCTCCTTGAGGAGCGACTCATCGAAGCCGAACCTATCGGCTGATTTAGAGAGTAAAAGACCTACCGCGTGGGAGATGGTCTTCTCCCTCATTCCCTCGGGTTCCTCCACCTCTGCATAGATGGCGAGTATTTTGGAGAGTCTTCTCGGATTTCCTACCATCTTGATGAGACTTCTAGCGATTTTGTTGTTCAATATTCTCCTTATATCATAAATGAGCTTGTTGACATCCACACTCCCCTGCTCGTCCATTCCCTGGACCCTCCGCATCATAGGGGCCTGAGGATATTTTAATGTTTATCGATTGTAATTTTATGGCAATAAATCTAAAATTATATTCCAAATATCCGGCAGTTTCATAAATTGATTATGATCTATCTTACTCCCTAACGAAGTACATTGATTCATGTAGCGGGTTCATCGTTACAGATTCCAACTTATGGAATGCTCGCTTGGCTGCGCGTGGCCTGCCAGTCCACTGGGTGGCGCCTGATACTCGAGGGTCCTATGATCCGGGGACCGCATGACCCATACGTTTAAATAGCTGGGGGTGGGGGTAGGGCAACGCCTTCGAGGCGAGTGGTATGTCGACGAGTCGTAAGGTATTGGATCTGAGACCCGGAGAGAGCAGCGTGGATGTGAAGGTCCGGGTCCTCGAGGTGGGCGAGCCGAGAGTTGTGGAGACCAAGAGAGGTCCGAGAACGCTATCAGAGGCCACCGTTGGTGACGAGACTGGAAGGGTCGTTCTAGTACTATGGGGTGAGCACGCGGGCAAGCTGAGGGAGGGGGATGTTGTCGAGCTGCAAAATGCCTTCACAACCGTATATAGGGGAAAGGTTCAGCTGAACCTAGGGAATATGGGGAGACTTTCTGAAACAAATGACGAGGGTTTCGTGAAGGCTGAGGATATCCCTGAGGACATGCCGGAGGCTCAGGGTGACTTCAGGCCCCAGAGGAGAAGGAGGGATTTCAGAGGAAGGGATGAGGGATATAGAGGAAGACCAAAGTGGTGATGTGAAGGTAGAAATGAGTACGGGATTCCGAGGCATTTCTCATCAGGTGACCCTGTAGTTTTTTAACACAATTTAACATCCTTAATCGGGCAGTCAGGTCACATCAGCTTATTTGGTTAAATACTTAACCGAATAAGTGACCGATGGGACCCACATGATTAAATGTTTTACATCCTGAACGGTTCGGTGTTACCTTGCCTGCGCGTAAGGTTGGTCTGGCTGAGTGGACCAAGCTGATCCCGGAGTCGGAGATAAGGAGGCTGCTCAGGTACAAGGTGAAGTATTACTTCGCTGGAGGCAAACCCGGCGTGATACCAACAGGGGCATTCCCAATGATCCTGATGAGATTGGCCTTAAGGGAGCTCGAGGACGTCTTCTCGGGGAGGGAGGTGGAGGTCATCGAAGACTATAACTACGGCCCGACGGACGGCCTCCCGGACGTCAGGATGACCCTGGCCAACATCTTCAGGGAGAGGGACTCCATAAACCTAGACAAGGAGGAAGGATGGAAGGAGGTGGTGGTCACAACAGGATCTCAGCAGATGATATATCTGGCCCTAGATGTCCTCTTGAACCCTGGAGACATAGTTATAGTCCCCGCTCCGGTCTACCTGGGCTTCGTGAACGTCGTTACGAAGCTTTACGGGAACACGATAGCGGTACCCTCCGACAGGGAGGGGATGATCCCCGAGTACGTGGAGGAATCCATAAGGAAGGCGGAGAGCGAGTTGGGCAGGAAACCCAAGCTGATATATGTCGTCCCGGACTCGGATAACCCCTCCGGCACGACTTTACCGGAGAGCAGGAGAAGGAGGCTGCTGGAGATAGCCAAGGAGAACGGAATCTATCTGCTTGAGGATGCTGCCTACAGGGAAATACAGTTCAGGGGGGAGAGGTTAAAGCCTATAAGGGCGTTCGATGAGGATGGGAGCACCGTCATCTATATGAGAACCACCAGCAAGGAGGTTTCGGTCCTCAGGGTGGGCTACAACCTGATGCCCCCTGAGATAAGGGAGGAGGTCGTCAAAGCGAAGGGTTATCACGATCTGTGCACGCCCACGATAACGCAGAAGATGGCTAAGCTCTACTACGAGCTCTACTTCAATCAGTTCATAGAGAGGGTGAGGGAGGGCTATAGGAGAAGGTATGAGGCGATGGCGAAGGCCATAGATGAGAGCTTCCCCGATGGCACGAGGACGGATCCAACGGGAGGGTTCTTCATATGGTGGGAGTCATCTAAGAGGGATTTCGACAGTAAGAGGTTCCTGGAGGAGGTAGCAATACCAAATGATATACTTTACGTTCCCGGAGAGGCCTTCTATCCACTTAAGGGATACATATACGATCCATCGGATGGTAAGCTGCTGGATGCGGCTAAGAGGACTCCGAAGAACGGCATGAGGCTAGGCTATTCCTACAACGACCCCAGCGTGATAGATGAGGGGATAAGGAGGCTCGGTTCTCTCCTCAGCAGGAACCTATAAAAACCTCATTTTTACACCATTTGGGGAGAGGGGGCCGGATAACCGCGGCTCAAGATCCGTGCTCCCGAGATCGTCCCAGGGAAGGGGATAGAAAAGTTAATAATTTATACGGTCTTATCCCCTAAGGGTTCTTCATGGGGGACCTCAGGCAATCCATCATCGATGGGATCGTTAGGATGATGAGGGAAGCGGCTTTTAATGTCCCCAAGGATGTCAGGGAGGCCCTCGTCAAGGCATATGAGGTGGAGGACAATCCGGTAGCCAAAGCCAATTTGGAGGCTATATTGAAGAACATAGATGCCTCCGGCAGGCTCAGGATGCCGATGTGCCAGGACACCGGGACCCCTACCTTCTTCATAGAGCTGGGAGATGAATTCCCGGTCAGATCGGAGCTTATATCCATTATAGAGGAGGCGGTGAGGAAGGCGACCAGGGAGATACCACTCAGGCCAAACACGGTGAACCCCTGGACGGGGGAGAACCCGGGAGACAACACCGGTAGGTTCGTCCCCATAGTGCACGTAGACCTGGTCCCCGGGGATCGGATGAGGGTGATCTACCTGGCCAAGGGAGGGGGCAGTGAGAACACCTCCAAGCTCTACATGCTGAGCCCGGTCCTCGGGGTTAAGGGTGTGAAGAGGGCTGTGATAGATGCCATGGTCGACGCTGGTCCTCAACCATGCCCTCCAATAGTGGTGGGCGTGGGGGTCGGGGGTAGCGCGGATCTCGCGATAAAATTGGCAAAGAAAGCGACTTTCAGGAGGTTAAATGAACAAAATCCAGATCCAAAACTGGCGGATCTCGAGAATGAACTCCTGGACATGATCAACTCCCTCGGATTGGGTCCCATGGGGCTAGGGGGCAGGACCTACGCCCTGGGGGTCAAGATCGAGTGGGCCCACAAGCACCCGGCGAGCCTGCCGGTGGGTGTGAGCACGCAGTGCTGGGCCTTCAGGAGAGCGGAGGGCGTGTTCGATAAGAGGGGTGATCTTGAGATAGTGCTCCCACCTTAGGGGGTGATCACATGGTCGAGTACAGGTTGAGGACTCCGGTCACCGAGGAGCAGGTTAGGAAACTCAAAGTGGGGGATATAGTGTATCTGGATGGAATAATAATAACTGGCAGGGATCAGGTACACAGAAGGGCTCTGGAGCTGGCCGCTAAGGGCGAGAAGGATAAGGTTCCGGTGAAGCTCGAGGGCATGGCTCTCTATCACTGCGGTCCCATAGTGGGTAAGGTGGATGGGGAGTGGAAGATATACGGATTCGGGCCGACGACGAGCGCCAGGATGGAGAGCGTGGAGGCCGATTTCATAAGGGAGTTCGGGGTCAGGTTGATAATAGGGAAGGGGGGCCTGTTCGAGAGGACGACCCAGGCCATGAAGGAGTACGGAGCAGCCTACCTTGCCTACCCGGGCGGTGTCTCGGTGCTCGCCACAAATGCCGTCAGGAGAGTGCTGGAAGTTCACTGGCTGGATTTGGGGGTTCCTGAGGCCATGTGGGTGGTGGAGGTCGAGAACTTCGGTCCAACCATGGTGGCGATAGACTCCCACGGAAATAACCTTTTCCTGGATGTGCTGAGCAACGTGAGGAAGAGGGCCGAGGAGATCAAGGCAAAAATCTGAGGCCAGATCAAACCCATAACACCCTTAGGAAACTTTTTTATGGATTGGCTGCTGGCGGCTTGGCCGGGAGGCTCAGGCCTGAGGGGAAGCCAGATCGACATCCAAGCTCCTCAGATGGGATAGTATCTCAGCTACGGTTAGCAGAGCCGCCACTTCATCAGCTCTCTCTATGTTCAACTCCCTCAGGGTTTTCAGATAACTTTCATACCTCCTCTTGAACATCCTAGTGTCTCTCACGCTGAGCGGCATGGTAGCACCTTTCGGACTCCTTCATCGATCTAACGCTCAGGAAAATTAATAAAGAATTCTCCGTCACGCTAAGCAAGCCGCTCCTTAGGGACTTGAAAGGTCACTCAAGCGCTAGCGATGCCCGGCGGAGAGCCTCCTTGCTATGTCCCTACCTATCCAGACCCCGGAGGCGGCTGCCTGCACGAGCCCCCTGGAGACACCGGCGCCGTCCCCACCGGCGTAGAGCCCCTCTATGGTCTTGGTCTCCAGATTGGGCTTCAAATCTATCTTAGCCCCGTAGAGCTTCACTTCGACCCCGTAGAGGAGCGTGTGATCGGAGTAAATCCCTGGCATTATCTCGTTCATCGCCTTTAGCATCTCCAGGATGTCCTTCAAGTACCTGAACGGGAGGACGAAGCTCAGGTCACCTGGAGTCGCTCCTGGCAGCGTGGGCCTGACTACGCTCCTGCTCAACCTGGCCTCGGTGGATCTCCTCCCCCTCTTGAGATCCCCGAGCCTTTGCACTATCGGCTGATTGTCCGCTATCTCATTTGCCATCCTCGCTATGCTCAGCGCATACGATATGGTGTCCCTGTAAGGTTCCGTGAACTCCGTTGTGACTAACAACGCGAAGTTCGTGTTCTCCGTCTTAGCATCATTTCTAGAGATACCGTTGACGGTCACTATCCCCCAGTAAGATTCTGTGATCACCTCACCCCTGGGATTGACGCAGAAGACCCTTACCTTGTCGTCGAAGGTGTCACTGTAGTATATGAGCTTCGGCTCGTAGAGCACGTCCGTGAACTCGCGCATGACCTCATGGGGAACCTCCACCCTGACCCCGAGGTCGACCTTACCGCCATCCACCCTGACCCCGAGCCTCCTCATCTCGCTCACGAGCCAGCTCTCCATGACCCTTCCTGGGGTCAGCACGACGTACCTGGCCCTCAGCTCCTCACCGTCGGAGAGGGTCACCCCCGAAACCCTACCGCCATCGGTCAGTATCCTGGTGACCGGAGTTCCGAACCTCAGGGCGACTCCCATCTCCTCAACCCTCCTCCTCATGTTAAGGAGCACCCTGTAGCCTCCATCGCTTCCCATGTGCCTTATCCTGAAGGGAATCAGGAGGAGACCGGCCTTCAGCGCCTTCCTCCTCAGCCTCTCCACCTCCTCCTTGTCCTCCCCGTAAACGTGCTCTGGCGCTCCCAACTCCAGGAATGTCCTGTCAACATGATCGATCAGTTCCCAGAATTCCCTCTCCCCTATGAGACCGGCTAAATCCCCACCGACCTCCTTGGTCAGGTTGAGCTTTCCATCGCTGAACGTGCCTGCACCACCGAAGCCGGACATTATGTCGCAGATGGGGCAGGCCAGGCACCTTCCAGCCTCCTTCATCGGGCATCTCCTGCCCTTTATGTCCTTCCCCATCTCAACCACGAGGACCCCAGCATCCGGAAGGGCTCTCTTGATCTCCATGGCCGTGAAGATCCCAGCGGGACCTGCCCCAACTATCACAACGTCCCAGCTCTCCAATATCCCTCGCCGAGAGCCGGGGGCTCGCTATATAAGCTTTCCCGTGCCGGCTAGGAATGAGAGCGTTCCCAGATAATCGCCCTCAAGCGTCAGCACGTCCGTTGACTCCGGGTCGAGGCATCTTGGGAATATGGGTCCGTAGTCCCCGGGATTTAGTACGTCCCCGTAACCGATCAATTCATTGAAGGCCGGGATCAGGATGATTGTCCTCGGGAGGTTCTCGCAGACGGAATCTCCAACCACCCACACGGGCACCCTTCCGAGGCCTCTGATCATCACCGACGGATGGACGTGACCCATTATCCCGAAGTCGTAGGATGACGATTCCTCGGATGGGTAGGCGTGACCGTGGAAGACCCACACGTCACCCAGGGGCGCGCCCCTCGCCCCATGGATCACGACCTTCTCCCCAGCGAGCCTGTGGAGGCCACCGTCATGGTTGCCCAGAACGATCTCAATCCTCCTGAATCTCCGGGACACCCCCTCCAGGAACCTCCTCACCCCTACGCCTGTGAAAGCGACGGAATGCTTCAGATCACCGGCTATGAAGAGACCATCAGCCCTTCCAAGTGATAGGAGTTTCTCCAAAATCTTCTCGCTCTGGTCAGGGACGTAAAAACCCTGAGCGGCTAGTTCCATCTCATACCCCACGTGGAGGTCGGCGACCAATATCCACCTCTCACCCCCAACGCTTATCTCTACCGCCGGCCTACCCCATATAGGTCTCATCCTTGGAGGCGGAGATCAAGCGAATTAAAATACATTCCCTGCTGGCCGCTCTTCCATGGAGCAGCTCCATCAAAGCCTTGAGGTATGCCCTGAGGGGCCATGTAGAGAAGCACGTTTTCCTTCCGAGCGGGAGGTACTTCTACATCGTCAGGGGATCCTCCGGGAGTCACGTGGTCTCTGAGGAGGGGGCCTGCTCCTGCCTAGACTATTATCTGAACGTCGTGATGAGGGGCAGGAGGGCATTCTGCCATCATTTCGTCTCGGTGGTGATAGCTAGGGAGTTAGGGAAGCTGAGGATCGTGGAGCATAAAGATCAAGAACTCCCAGGTTTGCTGAAGGGCCTGATGTCATCGGAGGGTATGATGCCACGGCCTGATCGTTGAATGGCGAAGACTTTATAATGGGGAGTCACACCAATGTCTAGTGGTATCGATGGATGTGAGCGATGAAATAGACAGCGAGCTCTTGGCGGATTACCACAGGAGGATACTGAAGGAGGTGGTCGCTAAGAAGATAGCTGGTGACATACTGTTCAGCCAGAACATAGGCCAAGCGATGAGGAAGTGGAGGGAGTACTTCGGAGTCAAGCAGAGCGACCTTGCAAGGGCTCTCGGTGTCTCAGCATCCGTCGTATCCGATTATGAGTCCAGCAGGAGGAAGAGTCCCGGTTCGCTCGTGCTGAAGAGGTTCGTCATGGCCCTCATAGAGGAGGACGAGAAGAGGGGAGGTGCTGTTCTCAGGACCCTCGTCAGGACTTCCGGCCTAGTCCCCCTCCTGTCAAGCGTGGTTGACATAAACGAGTTCAACTTACCGATAGAGATGGAGAGGTTCCTGGAAGCGATAGAGGGTAGGATAGTGGTTGAGGCCCCCCAGCCGACGTACATACATGGATACACCGTGATAGACAGTCTTAAGGCCATCCTTAATCTGAGCGGCTCGGATTTCATGAGATTGTTCGGCACATCAACGGAGAGGGCCCTGATATTCACTAGAGTATCGGCCGGCAGGAGCCCCCTGGTGGCCCTGAAGGTAGTCGACGTGAGACCCAGCTTGGTAGTGCTCCACGGACCGAACCCCGAGGGTGTCGATGAGCTGGGCATCAAGCTGGCATCTGTGATGAGGGTTCCGCTCGCTGTAAGTACTTTAAAGGACGTGAGTGAGCTAGTGAGCAGGCTCAGGGAGCTCTCCTGAGGAGGGCGAGATTTCACTCAGGACGCAGGAAATTTTCAAGCCGACACGGGCCCTCGCGAGTTTCATGCTGGCCTACTTTTGTCATGGCGAATCTCATGCTTCTCGATTCGTACCCTGACGAGCGAGATCCCAACGGAGGAAGTTGATCGATCCGCCAGGTAAAACCTGTTAAACGACGGACCTGATTCACCGGGAATGCTCGACTAGGGCATGACCTCCAGATCTAAGACCTCCCTCAAGGTATCCCTTTTGCTCAGCATTTCCTGGTCGAGCGTCACGAGCGCGACTCCCCCTATGCGCTTGCAGGAGATCGCGTGGATTAGGTCTAAAGCCCTCATCTTCAACGAGGGCGCCAGCTTAAGTGCCATCCGCAGCACATCATTCATGTCAACGTACATCAGCCTTCCCCCGACGAGATTGATGGAGTAGATCGCCAGCTCCAAGGGCTTGCCCAGACCGGCTCTCGAGTAGACGGATGCCAGCTCCAGCAGGACCAACCTTGTGGTGTAAAATTCACCGAACCTCTTCCTCAGTCCCTTCAGGACTTTCTCTGCATGTTTGTGGGATGGATCGCCCTCATCGACGAAGGAGATTATCACGCTAGTATCTAAGCATGCCATGATCTCGCTCTCTCCTCCTTCAGGATGTCAGAGAGTCTTCCATGATAGATTCTGTATCCTATCTTCAGGAGATCCTCAACTTCTCTCTCCATCCTCTCCCAGAAGCTGACCTGCTCTTCGATCTCCTCATCGCTCAGTTTAGCCTCACTCAATTCATTGAGAGCGTGGAGTATATCCTTAGCAAGCCCGTACTTCACCATCTCCTCCGAGAGCCTGCGGAGGAGAGGATCCCTCACCGGGGGCACTTTACCTCACCAGGCCCGGCGTGGCTCGGTGGATAATTTAAATCTGCTCATCCCTCGCACCATCTTTAAATGATAAAAAGAATATCTTCGCGGGATGGATCGTTCGGGAACGGCCCCACGGGATCAGGGTCCAGCGGATATCTTGGAGGTCCACATGGATGGATCCCCAGCCCCTTGAGGGCTCCGGACTTCGCTGGAAGGGGTTGATCAACGGGTCCGCTCTGAAGGATCGCTGGTGATGGTCGGGTGAGGCTCATCGCGATGTCCGATGCTCTTGGTTGTGCGCGGTTCATCACATGAGCTCTCGATCGCCATGAAAAGGTTATTTCCCAGTTCATCCTCAACATCCGGGATGAGGATGCGATCCGCTCGCGCCCTAGTGCTGGCGACGCTCCTGGCTTTTCCGGTGCTGGCGGCTTCATGCACACCTGTGAAGATTGACGTTCCTATTTACGTCCCAGCAGACTTCCCCGTTAGCGGAACAGTCTGCTTAACCTCTCAGATGGCCTCCAATCTCAGGGCTAGGCTTTACGTGGATGGATCTTTCTTCCAAGAGGGAACGGCTGATGAGATGGGGTGCTACAGGATCGTGATAAGACCCCTCACGGCTGGGAGTCATGTTCTCTACGCCGAGATATTCAGGGGGGATGAGAAGGTGGCTGAGATAGAGGCCAAGGTCATAGCGATAAAGGGAATGCTCCTAGTGAAGCCGCAACCCCTGACCGAGATAAGGAGGGGCGAGAGAAAGGAGGCCATCATGGTGATCGAGAATAGGGCCCCCCTGAATCTGACGAACGTGTTCTTGGAGGTGGAGGCTCCCTTCCCCATCTTCGGCGAGAGGATGATTAGGGTGAGGGACTTCGTCATCTACGGGAGGATAGGGGATCTTCCCATGAACGGTTCCAAGAGCTTGAAGCTTATCTTGGCCGTACCAAGGGAGTTCAGACCGGGCAGTCATGACCTGAAGGTGAACTTGACGTACGAGGTGGCCTCCCAGAGGTACAGCGTCCTCCTAAGGACCAATGTGATCGTGCTCAATGAAACGTATTCTGTGGAAACTCTTACTTCAGCCTTTGAGTCCGAGAGGACTATGCTGAACCTCCTGAATGCGCTGCTGGCCTTGATAGCGATCTCCGTGCTAGTGGGTGTCATCCTCGCTTGGAGGCGAGCGAAGGGGTAAAAGCGTAAAAATCATGGAGATCAACAGGGTGATCCGGGGGGCGGTGATGGAGATAGAGGAGATAGGTGGCGTTAAGGTGGAGAGGATAGGGGCTCACAGTCACATAAAGGGGCTGGGCTTGGATGAGAGCGGGAGGGCCAAGTTCGCGGCGGATGGGCTGGTAGGTCAGCTGAGGGCCAGGGAGGCAGCCGGCTTGGTGGTGAAGATGGCCAGGGAGGGGAGGCTCAGCGGCAAGGCCGTGCTGCTGGCCGGTCCCCCTGGGACAGGGAAGACCGCCATAGCGGTGGCCATAGCTAGGGAGCTGGGCGAGGAGGTCCCGTTCATTCAGCTCAGCGGTTCAGAGATATACAGCGCGGAGAGGAAGAAGACCGAGGTGCTGATGGAAGCGATGAGGAAGGCGATAGGGGTGAGGATAAGGGAGATGAGGAAGGTCTACGAGGGGGAGGTCGTGGAGCTAGATGTGAAGACGGGATCCAGCCCGTTCAACCCGTTCATCAAAGTGCCGCAGGAGGCCGTGATAACCCTCAAGACAACCGGCGAGGAGAGGAGACTGAGGGTGGGTCCCAACGTCGCCAGGCAGATCGTCGAGCTCGGGATCAGCGAGGGAGATGTCGTCATGATAGATGCGGAGAGCGGCAGGGTCTCCAGGATGGGAAGGGCCAGGGAGTCCCACTCTTACGATCTGGAGGCCGAACAGATAATTCCAAGGCCTGAGGGGCCCGTTCTTAAGGAGAAGGAGTTCGTCTACGTCATGACGCTGGACGATCTGGACAACATGTTCGCTAGGAGGAGGGGAGGTGGCATATTCTCCCTTCTCTTCGGAGTGGGGGAGAAGGAGATAGACCCAGAGGTGAGGGCTGCGGTCGATCAGCAGGTCAGGGAATGGGTCGAGGCGGGGAGGGCGGAGATAATCCCAGGCGTCATGTTCATAGATGACGCCCACATGATGGACATAGAGGCGCTCAGCTTCATAAGCAGGGCGATGGAGAGCGAGCTGGTCCCGATAATAATACTGGCGACTAACAGGGGGATCACCAAGATAAGGGGAACCGAGATAGAGGCCCCGTTCGGCATGCCCCTTGATCTGCTGGACAGGCTGGTGATAATAACCACCGATAAGTACAATGGGGAGGAGATAGAGCACATACTGAGGATAAGGGCAAAGGAGGAGGGTATAGAATTGAGTGAAGAGGCCATGAAGTACCTGAGAAGGATAGGTGAGGATAGATCTCTTAGATACGCCGTCCAGATACTTGGAATAGCCGGTGTGAAGGCCAGATCTGAGAGGAGAAATGAGGTGAGCCGGAATGACGTGGAGGAGGTTGCCTCCAGATTCAGTGACGTTAGGGAAGCCGTGGAACATCTCAGGAGGTACGAGGAGGAACTCCTGAGGTGATTTCTAAGTCTTCTGACTAACTCGATGACGGCAACCCTCTCCCCACCTTTTTATTACCCCCCGCCCTGGCGAGGAGGTGATCGCATGCCAAGGTATTCCACGCTCCTGATCGCGATGCTCCTGCTCCCCCTGGCTCTCGCTGAAGCGGGTCCCGTCGTCACGTGGCAAGATGCCTTGGAACTCCCATCCTCACCTCAGATAGACATCAGATCCCTCAGCGTTCAGGTGAGCGGCTCGGATCTGCTGATGACCGTGGATACCTACTCCCACTCAGATCCCAAGCCAGATTACTACACGGGCAGGATATTCTTGGACGTGAGACCAGGGGGTGAGGTCTCCGGTGACACCAAGGGAGCGGACTATCAGCTCGCGTTCTACCTGAATCCATCGAACTCCTCAGATAAGGGCTGCTCCGTTCTAGCTTACGATGACGTCAAGCTACAGTGGGGGGAGTCCAAGCTGCTTTCATGCTCCGTGCAGCTTTCAGCCGGCAAAATACTGATCTCTGGGAGGGGATTCGGTGGATACATGAACCTAAATTCGTTCAAAGTGAAGGCTTACTTTGATTCATTGAGGAGAGATACTTACAAAAAATCCTACTCTTTGTCCAACAGTGGGAGGGCCAGCTTGGACGGTAATGCCAGGGAGTACAGGATCCCCTTGCTCTCAAATCGGCCCGGGATCACCCTATCGGTCATGGACTACAGGGAGCTATACGCTTTGGATGACCTCTCCAGGCTCTATCTCGCTTTAGTGCCATCCAGCAAGCAGGGGGTGGCCTGCGATGTCAGGGGAGTCAACTCCAGGCTCACCAGGAACTACTTCGTCGACCTTGACTCCGACATGAATGAGACCAACGGCGTCGACCTGAGCGCCGGTTACAGCTACATCTGCACTTCCGATGGGAGGAGGTGGTTCCCCTACACGATCTACCTGGGATCCGGTGAGATAGCCGTTGGAGAGGCCGTTGAGCTCTCTGTGAAGCTCCTGCCCTCTCTCGCCAAGCTCAGCCAAACCGGCTTCGACGTGATACTCAGGGTGGCCATCATCTACAGGGACTCCGTTCCCGACTCCGGATGGATCTCCTACGGGAGTGGCATACCGGAACCGAGCTCCTTCGAGGTCCTGGGGACCAATGTCGACCTGGGGATGAACAGGGATCTATCCGACAGGTTCAGATCCATGGGATCTGCCAGCGGCATCCTCAGGATAGGCCTGGGAGGACCCGCCGCGGATCCCTCCTACTCGGCCGATGGGTCCGTGAAGTTCCTGAAGGGGAAGGACGGGCTCTACAGGGGAGTGGAATTCAATGGGAGGGACTACTGGTCGAGCTACGGGAGGAGGGACTACGCCGTGGTGAAGGTGGTGAGGATGGGCGATGGTTACTACTGCTCTGTAGCTGGCGTGACCAGGTACGGGACCAGGGCTGGGCTTATCTGGGTGTCTGAGAACATGCAAGCGCTCTCCCCAGGGCAGGCCTATCTAATCGGCTGGACAGATGACGGGGACGGTGTCGTTGAGCTCGATGAGATCAGCCTGCTAGATGTGAGCGGGTCGGGAGGTTGAGGATCCAAGATCCCTCAGTTCCAAGAGCCTGAATGCGTAAGCTGATAGGGGACAAACCTCGTTGCACCTCCCGCATCCGCTGCAAAGCTTCTCATCTATTTCGGCCCTCGCTCCGAGCCTTATTGCTCCCCTCCCGCAGTAATCAGAGCACACGCCGCAACCGCCGCACAGGCTAGCCCTGACGATCACCCTGAGGACCTCCAAGGGATCCCCCCTGAAGGATATCCTGAATTGACCTTCGGGATTATCTATACGCAATATCTCAGATCTTCGAAGCGATTTTGAGAGGTTGAGCAATCTGGATGGCTCAAGGTTCCTCATGGAGATGGATGATCCGTCGAGTGAGGCCACCAACGGCGGGCTCCTCCCGGATGAGCAGAGCCTTCCGATCCTTCCCGGGGGGTTGACC
>MAIU01000007.1 GCA_003344655.1 Candidatus Korarchaeota archaeon NZ13-K | reverse complement strand
GTCGAAGAAGAACCAGTACCTAGTGAGGCCCGGATCACCCTCCATGTACTTCAGGCTGTAGGCTGCTATGAGGAAGCTGAGCCAGGCGACTATCAGGGACATGTAGGCGCTCAGGGAGTCAACGTACACCCCTATGGAAACCCCCAGGCTGCTTATCCAGCCGTAGGATACGTGAATTGGGCCCTCGGAGGAGAGGAAATCCATCAGGGTCAGCGTTGAGAACAGGGCTGATGCTAGTATCGCCAGCACAGCCACTACGTCCCTGAGCCTCCCAGCCCCGCTCAGGACTAGGGAGAGCACCGCGCCCAGGAAGGGGACGGACCAGGTGAGCATGGCGTACATCCGCTTCACCCTAACAGCGACCTCAGGGAGTCAACCATCGGATCTATGAGCAGCTGGGGCATCAGGAAGAGGATCAGACCCATCGCCGCTATCACCATCATTGGACCCAGCAGATCGTATCCGGCCTCGCTCGCATGCTCAGCAGCCTCCGACTCCCCTCCGAAGAATATCCTCCTCATCGTGACGAATGAATAGGCTGTTGAGAGTCCTATCCCCACGAGGAGCAACGCCACTACGCTCACGAACTGCCCTATCCTCATCGAGAAGTCGGACACGCCGGCCACTATCAGCACCTCGCTCCAGAGCCCCAGGGATGGGGGCACGCCCGTTATGTGCATGAAGCCTATCAGCGCCAGGGCAGCCGTCAGGGGCATCTTGGATGCCAGTCCACCCATTCTGCTTAAGCTCCTCAGACCGTGCAGCTGAGTTATCAGCACACCAGCGGTGGCGAATAGAAGGGCCTTCCCCACGGCGTGAGACGCGTAGTGCAATAGAGCCCCTGCCATGCCCAAGGATGTTATGCTGGCTATCCCCATGAGCAGATACCCCATCTGGGAGACGCTGGAGTATGCCAGGAACCTCTTGAAGTCGTCCTGGGCCAGGGCCATCAGACCCCCGTATATTATGGTCAGGAGCGCCAGACCGAGCAGGTAGGGAGCGGCCGCTCCGAACTCAGATGGGAAGAGGACGTAGGCTATCCTTATGAGAGCGTAACCCGCTATCCCTATGAGGTTAGGAGAGAGCAGGGCTGAGACTGGAGTCGGGGCCTCCGCGTGGGCGTAGGGGAGCCATATGTGAACCCCGAAGACGGCCATCTTAACGAAGAGTCCTATGAGGATCGCGATGAAGACGGG
Organism: Candidatus Korarchaeota archaeon NZ13-K; assembly: GCA_003344655.1. NCBI lineage: Archaea > Thermoproteati > Thermoproteota > Candidatus Korarchaeota archaeon NZ13-K. The sequence goes on along the minus strand of MAIU01000007.1, from coordinate 30,011 downwards.
AAGCCTCATCGCCTCTGGCAGCATCTCGCCAAGTCCCAAGTTCGCCGCTGCCCTTATCGGATTGTAGAAGTCGAATGTGCGGGCGTTGAGGCCCAGCAGAAGCACGCCCACCAGGAAGGCCAGCGCCCCCACGTGGGTCCATATGAGGTAGAGGAGGGCTATCCTCTCCCTCTTGCCGTATCCGTAGAATGCTATTAGGAGGAAGCTGGGGAGAAGAGAAACCTCCAAGAAGAGATAGAACTCGATCAGGTTTGTTGATAGCACAGTTCCCATCATCGCCGCAGAGAACATGACGTAGAGCATGAAGTAGACTCCCCAGCTTGCCGGTCTGTGACCCTCCCTCTCCATCTCCTCGAACCTGTGCTCCATGTACCTCAGGGAGTATATCGAGATCATTGAGGTCACCAAACCTATGGAGAGAGCCACGGGAGCTGAGATGGCATCCAGAAGCATTGAAAAGTTGCCCAATGTCGGATTGCTCAGTACCACGGGGTCCAGCGCCGGTTCCTTAAGTCCCGTGACAGCCGTCAGCCATGAGATCACCGCCAGCGGTATCAGGAGCAGAAGCGTCGATATTGCGGTCAGCGTCCTCTTGCTCTTGATGAGAGGAAAGAATAGGGATATCAGGATCGGCAATACGACTGAGAGGAACATCGCCGGGACTTTCAGGATCATACTCCTACCCCCTGAACTTCCTCAGCTCATAGGTATCCAGGGTACCCTTCATCCGGAACATCATTATGGCTATCGACACTATGACACCGACCTCCGCCGCGGAGAGCGAGATCGATATCAACGCCAGAGCCCCTCCGACCGGCCCGTAGCCCGAGTCCAGAGAGGCTAGAGAGAGAAGGGAGAGGAGAGCGGCATTAAAAATGATCTCAGCTGATAGGAGCATCCTGATCATGTTCCTCCTGGTCAGGACACCGTAAACCCCTATGGAGAGGAGCAACCCGGAGAGGATCAGGTAATATTGAGCCTCCATCCTCAGACCTCCCTCCTGGCCAGGGTTATCGCCTCTATCAGGGTGGTCACTAGGGCTAGGCTCGCCACAACCAGGGCGAACCAGTACCTCTCGACCAGTATCGATGTTAGCCCCCTGTAATCCAGGTAAAATGAGGGCTGAGCGCTGACATAAAGGAATATCCTGGAGAGGACCAGCGCCGCCAGTAGCAACGATGAGAAAGCGACCAGCTTCAATCCCGGCTCCACCGTCGGGACCTCCCTCATCATGACCAGGGAGAATAGTATGAAGGTGACAGCGGCTCCCACGTAGACTATGAGGTGGAATAGCGCTATTATCGGGAAGCCGAGCAGCGAGAACAGGAGGGAATTCGCTATGCCCACTATCGAGAGGAAGAAGGCCGCGTAAACTATCGATCTGTGGATTATCACCAGGAGCGATGATATCAGGATCAACACGGCTGATATTCCGAATAGGAGAAGATCAGGATTCACCAACTGGCTCATACTTTATCCCCCTCCTCTCATCCAGGATCACGCGGACCCTCTTGGGCTCCCTGAAGTAGAAGGGCTTGGGAACCCCCTTGCTGAACTCCACCGGAGGGTATATCTGCTCCTCGTAGGTGTAATAAGCGACATCATGCACCTTGGTGAACCTGAGGGAATCCGTCGGGCAGATATCCACGCAGAAACCGCAGAAGATGCACCTAGTATAGTTTATCCCCGGCCTCTTGACGGTCTTCCCCTCCCTCTCCGACTCCTCCTTGGAGACGTACATCTTCATCGCATCGGCGGGGCAGACCATTGCGCAGAGGGAGCACTTTATGCAGGAGTCCCAATCGTACTCTATCATCCCCCTGTACCCATCGGGCAGGTCCTGGACCTCATCGGGATACATGAGGGTCATTCTGGGACCCGCCAGCAGGTACTTGAACCCCGTGAGGATGGCCTTCGCGTGCCTGATCGCCCTACTAACCGACAAGACTCACACCCCCTATTATCAGCGAAAGGGAGAGCAGGATCGATATCAGGGAGAGCGGGAAGGCTATCTTCCAGCCTATCCCTATCGCCTGATCTATCCTGAACCTAGGATATACTGCCCTGAGGAAGGCCCCTATCGCCACCAGCAGGAAAGCTTTGATGAAGAGGATCGTTCCCGCGAGGATCGCATCGTTCGAGGGAAGCGGGTTCCACCCACCAAGGAAGAGTATGGAGTAGACCAAGCTGAGGACGTAGAGCTTCACGTAGGAGGCCCCCATCACGAGCCCGTATATTATCCCGCTGTACTCCGTGTAGGGACCTGCCACTATCTCGCTCTCCGCCTCCGGTATCTCGAACGGGAACCTGGAGGTGGACATGTACATGAGTAGGAGCATTGTCAGCGCCGCCACAGGGTTCAGGAGAGCCCCCCAGATTCTCCTCTGGGCCTCAGCTATCTCGACGAGGTCCAGAGAGTTGTACAGGAGTGCCATGGATAGGGCCGATAGGAACATCGGGATCTCGTACGAGATCACCAGGTAGCCCTCCCTCACCCCTCCTATCAGTGAGAACTTGTTGTTGCTCGCCCATCCCATCAGGACAGTGAATATCGGGGCGAGCGTCGTCAGGGCAAGCACTAAGAGCAGGGATACATCGCTTCTGAACGCATAGTATGTCGGGCTCACTGGTATTGCCACCAGGGGGAGGTAGGCCAGCCCGAAGAGGAAGACTGGGGTCATCAGGAATGCTATCCTATCCACTCCCTTAGGTATTATCGGCTCTTGGAAGAGGTACCTCAGCAGATCGGCCACTGTCTGTATCACACCACCCAGGGGCTTCAGGACGTAGAGAGGGCCATATCTGAGCTGCACTTTGGCGGCTATCTTTCTCTCCAGCCATATTATTATGAGCAGGAGAATGAAGGCTGCTATCAATCCGGGAAAAACCAGCGGGATGAATATGTAAGGCTCAAACAATAACCCGATGATGTCCATCACCTATCAGCCTCCGGCGGGAAGTAATCCAGGCTGCCGTAAATCGCGGGGATGTCAGCCACCCTGACTCCCCTGGTGAGATGCTCGAACAGGATGACGTTCCTGAAGGAGGGCGTCACCATCCTCATCCTATAAGGGCTGAGCTTCCCGTCGCTGACTATGTGGAACACGACCTCCCCCCTTCCCCCCTCAACGCGGGATATCGCCTCCCCTGCCGGCACCCTGAGGTTCGCGAAAACCGATGGGAACTTCACCATGCCTCTCCTCTTCATTTCCTCCCTCAACTTTGGCGGTATCAGTTTCTCGTAATTTTCATGAAGTATGGGTCCTTCGGGAATCTTCCTGAGGACCTGCCTTATTATCCTCATGCTCTCCACTATCTCCCTGACCCTGACCATGACCCTGGCGAAGGAATCTCCGGCCTGCTCCGTCACGACATCGAACTCCAGCTCGGGGTAAGCGGCGTACGGCTCTGCCCTCCTCACATCGTAAGCCACACCACTGGCCCTGAGGTTTGGCCCCGTCACGCCGAGCCTTATGGCATCATCCCTGCTGAGGACACCCACCCCCTCCAGCCTAGCCCTCACGACGGGGTTGTTGAAGTAGAGATCGAAGTAGTCCTTCATCCTATTCTCCATGTACCTGAGGACCCTCTCGGCCCTCTCCCCGAAGCCGGCTGGCAGGTCCCTCCTGACGCCGCCCGGTATTATGTAGGAGTAAGTCAGCCTGGCCCCTGTCAGCTCCTGAGCCAGCTCTAAGAATGGTTCCCTGTCTCCGAAGCACCACATGTAAGCTGTGGACGATCCTATCATCACCCCATGTATTCCCAGCCCGTAGAGGTGGCTGTGGATCCTGTTTATCTCCGCCAGGAGGGTCCTGAGATACTTCGCCCTCTCTGGGGGATCTATCCCCAAGAGTTTCTCGACCGCCATCACGTAAGCCAGATTGTTTGCTGTCGTATCGGCCAGGGAGGGCCTCTCCACTAGGGGGATTATCTGCAGGTACTTCTTCACCTCGGCCAGCTTCTCAACGGATCTGTGGACGTATCCTATGTTGGGCCTCAGCTCGACCACCACATCCCCATCAACCTTGGCCACCAGCCTCATGTGGCCGGAGGCCGGGTGCTGAGGACCTATCAGCAGCTCTATCTCCCTCTCCTCCATCGAGCTCATGCATCTATCCCCTCCGTTCTCAACTTGAACTCCTTCCTGAGCGGCGGTGTGCCCCTGTAGTCATCCGGGAGGAGGAGCCTCTCTCCCATCCTCGGATTCCCCTCGAACTCGAGGCCGAGGAGGTCATGCTCCTCATGCTCCTGATACAGTGCGCTGGGCCAAACTTGTACCAGTGAGGGCATCCTAGGGTCATCGTAGGGCAGGGAAACGCGTAGGTTGACGAGGAAGTAGGCCAGTTCGGGATTAGAGTAGGATGAGGTCACGTAAACGACCTCGAACCTCTCATTAGGGTAGTCTATGGCCGTCACGGCCTTCACATGATCCAGCCCCATGTCCCTGAGCCTGATGGCCGCCTCGACCACTCTCTCCCTGCCCACCCTCACCTCCAAGATGTTAGGCTCCCTGGAGCCAACCTCAGCTCCCAAGTCCCTCAGCCTGGCCTCTATCTCAACCCTCAGATCATCGATCCTCATACCTCACCAGCTCCCCGCTCCTTATCCTCCTCTGGAGCATGATTATCGCTTGAGCCACGGCCTCGGGCCTCGGAGGGCAGCCGGGTATGAAGACGTGAACAGGGAGTATGTCCATGGGCCTCACTATGTTGTAACTGTTCCAGAATATGCCGCCATCTATCGCGCAAGCCCCCATGCCTATAACGAACTTTGGCTCCGGCATCTGCTCGTACACCCATATGGCAGCCTCGGCCATCTTCCTGCTCAAAGTCCCCTCGATGAAGAGGAGGTTGCACTGCCTTATCCCTATGAATGGGAGGAACCCAAGCCTCTCAGCATCATATTTGGGTGCAGCCGATGCCGCGAACTCAGCACCGCAGCACGCCGTGGTGAAGTGGACCGGCCAGAGGGAGAAGGAGATTCCCCAGTCCCTTATGTCCCTTATCGGTCTCTTGTTAACCAACCATGCCGCGGCTTTCCTAGCGGACCTCTCCAAGTTCCCAACCAGCATGGTACCCTCTAGGGAGCAGACCATAGTTCCAGCCTCCTGGCTGAGTGGAGACCGAACAGCAAGGGAGGTATCATTATCCCGAGGATCCCGAGGAAGAGCAGAGCTATGAACACGGGACTTCCGTGGGCTTCGAGAAGGAGGAGGAAGGAGTATATCATTATGGGCTCCACAGTGAGGAACAGGATAAGGTAAGGGTAGTACTGCATCATCAATAGGCCCCTGGCCCTGCCCCTCGGAGGGTTGGCGCACTCGTACCTCTCCCTCTTCCTGGGGAATTCCCTGAACGGGGAGATTATCTTCCCGAGCAGGATCCCTATTATACCTATTCCTAATCCTAAAATCAGCCCAAGGGAAAATGTTATCACAACATCGGACCAGGGAGTGGCTGAGATCCCCATTTTTCAATTACCTCCAACGGAGTGCTCCTGGACCCCTTAATTAAAAAGTTATCCATTCAATTTCGGTAAGCATCATCTCGAGTTAATCCAAAATTTCTTATAAAATTTGTGTTTTATTCGACTCTTGATATCTTTTATTATCATTTTGTTCCGACATATTAATGGATTATTTCATCGTGATGTGCAGGGGGACTTGTTGTGCGGAGCGTCGGAGTGGCCCGCGAGCTAGGAGAGGGGGTCATCGAGGGAGCCTGAAAGAGCCCTTCATCGGATGCCAAGAGTCTAAAAAAGCTAACCAGGGAAAGCATACCGGTGAATCCCGATTACATCTGTGATGTCCTGCTGAGTTCAATACTCAATACCCATCCTAGCCAGGACACCCCGATCGTAGGGATGCTTTACCTTCACGAACTCGGTCACGTAGTCAGCTAGGTCATAAAAAGATTTCGGAGCATGCCTTCCGGTCAGAACAACCTCCGTCGATGGGTTCCTGCCCCTGAGGGCCTCTATCACATCCTCTTCATTTAGTAGACCGAGGTGAACGGCCACGTTTACCTCATCAAGCACCACCAACGTATACTTTCCTGATGATAATGCTTCCCTAGCCTCCTCTAATCCCCTCCTGGCCAGCTCGTAATCCCTCTCATCAGCGGAGCCGTTGACTATGAACTTACCGGTGCCGTATTGCCTGACCTCCAGTTCGGGAATTCTGGCCGCGCATTTGAGCTCACCGCTCCTGCCCCTCTTCAGGAATTGTATCACTAGGACCCTACCACCCCATCCTATGTTCCTGAGGGCCAGGCCAAAAGCGGCCGTTGTCTTTCCCTTCCCGTCCCCTGTGTAAAGATGTATCATACTACATCACGTGACGACGCAAGCCGACCATCCGCAGTCGAGGCAGGTGACGCAGTCCTCCCTGTGAACTATCCTCGTGCTTCCGCACTCGGGGCAGGTCTCAACATGATTTGGCTGAGGCGTCGGTTGCTTGAAGACAGGCTGAACCAAGGGCTTCTCCTCAGACTTGGGCTTCCTCAGCTGGGGCATCTCTATGCCGAGAGATCTCATCATCTCGAGCGTTTTGTTCTCGATGAAGCTGACGTACTCCCCTCTCCTCTGGGTGGGTGTCACCAGCACCTGAGCCGTCTTGGAGCCATCCCTGTACACGGTTATCCCCTTCAATCCCAGCCTGTGGGCGAACAGGTAGGCCTTCTCTATGTCAGAGACGGAGACCCAGGAGGGCATGTTTATGGTTTTGCTGACGGCCGCGCATATCCACTTGGATATCTCCGCCTCGGCCCTTATGTGATCCCACCATGGTATATCGTAAGCCACCAGGAACACGCGCTGCATCCTCCTGAACTCATCCTCCTTGCCCTCGGGAGGCTCGATCCCTTGGATGGATCCCCCGTTCTCGGAGACCTCCCTCAGGAGCTTCTCGCTGTAGAGACCGTTCTCCTTGAGCTGCCTCTCGAACTCAACATCCACGTAGAAGAATGAGCCCACTGTGACCCTCTTCTCGAAGACTAGGGCAAACTGCGGCTCTATTCCTGAAGAGACGTCTGCTATCATTGATATCGATCCCGTTGGCGCTATCGTAGTTACCTCGGCATTCCTTATACCGTGCCTCATCACCTGCTCGCGCAGGTGATCCCAATCGAGGTTCCACATCTCCGGGTGGTAGAATCCCTCCACGGGCATCTCACCATTAACGTAACCTGATTTCTGGAATAATGGGAAGCTTCCCCTCTCCTTCGCTCTCTCAACGCTCTCAAGCATCGCAAAATATGTCAGATACTCCGCTGCCTTCCTCATGAACTCGAACCCCTCCTCGCTGTTGTAAGGGATTCCCAAAGCGTAAAGCGCGTCAGCCAAGCCCATCATGCCCAAGCCGACCTTCCTGGACTCCTTGGTCCTCCTCTCTATTTCCTCGATCGGAAACTTGTTGACATCTATCACGTTATCCAAGAACCTCAGGGCCACCCTTATGCTCCTGGAGTAATCCTCCCAGTCGAAGTATGTCACCCCGTTCTCCCTTCTTATGAAGGCGTAGAGGTTCATGCTCCCCAGGTTGCAGGACTCGTAAGGATAGAGAGGCTCCTCCCCGCAGTTATGACTCAGGAGGCCGTTTCCCACGTACTGATGGTAGATCGGAACGGTGAAGTCGTAGAAGTCCACCGGACCGACTTCCTCAACGGATCTAACCGTGACAAGCGGGGGATCGACCTCAGCCTCAGTCGACAGGAGACCCTCAAGCTTAGCTATGCTCTCGAAACCTATGAGCTCCTTGAACATCCTCAGGCTGTACCCCCTTATGATCAGCTCGTGGCATCCACCAACGCGGCGACTCGCCTCACCGCCAACCGTATCGCAGGGAATTCCCTCCCGCAATCCCTCGTGAATTTCCGATGCTATTCCGAATGTCGTCAGGAGAATCTGAACTTCCTTGAGCATCTCCAGGTCGTTGCTTGCGAGTCTGACGCTCCCATCATCGCTCACACGACCCTCAGCGGTGAAGAGGCCCCTCAGGAAGGATGCCAGGGACCCGGGATTCAGTCTCCAGACGATCTCAGGAAGCCCCCCATTCCATCCCCCCTCACCGAAGGATCCCATGAGGCCCATCAAATTCCTGTAAACGGCTGTTCCCTCATCATAACGCACCTCACGCTCGCTCCCGCTGAGAACGCGCGTATGGGATAGCGGGTTCCCCCCGAGCCTCTCTATCCCCCTCCTCACGCGCTCCTCGGCCGCCGCCTCACCCTCACGGAAGAACCAGGCGGCTTGATGCTCATCGAGGGAGCCCCCACCTAGGAGCCACCCCAGGGCGAAGGCCACATCATCTTCCAGATCACAGCTCCCCCTGTAGCTGCTCTCCAAGAACCACGGATGGAGCCTGCTCACCACTATCCTGTCCCCGGGCTCGAGGTCCCTGGCCCTCTTCCACCCCCGCTGGGTCAAAAGCCTGTGATCGTGCGTGACCATCAACTCATACCCTTCCTCGGTCCTAACCAACAAGCCGGGCTTCTTGCCGACGTGCCAGACCCAAGCCTCAACCTCCTTGGGAATCAGGAGCCTCAACTCGTTACCTTCAGCATCTCTGTATACCATCTCCTCCCCATCAACTGTTAATAGCCTCGTCCTGTAAGCTCTGGGCTCACCACCCTCACCGAGCAAGCTCTCATCGACGGCCACGGCCCTCACGTGGCCCGAGAGCCTGGCCCTAAAGAAGAGCTCCTCCGCCCTGATCCATCCCTCCGGTGTCAGTATCCTCGTATCTCCTGAGACGCAAGGATTCGTGGACTTTATCTCCCCTAGGTACTCCCTCAGCACGTTCCTCCTGTTTATGTTATCGGCGAACAGGACTCCCGGATCGCCGGTCCTCCAAGCCATCTCGGCGATCTTCCTGAAGATCTCCCTGGGATCCAGGGTTGCCCAGACATCACCGCTCCTGGGGTTGATCAGCGGGTACTCCTCACCGCTCTCGTAATACCTCCAGAAGTCCTCGGTTATCATCACCGACAGATTGAAGTTCTCCAGGTTGCCGGGCTTGGCCTTGGCCTCGACGAACCTCACTATGTCGGGATGCCATATCTCAAGTATGCCCATGTTGGCGCCTCTCCTCCTCCCGCCCTGCTTGACCACGTCTGTGATCACGTCTATGATGCGCATGAAGCTCACCGGACCCGAGGCCTGGCCCCCTGTGGACCTCACTATGTCGCCCTGGGGCCTCAGTTTGGAGTAGTTTATCCCAACCCCCCCACCGGACTTGAATATGATCGCGGCCTCCGTTGCGGCCCTCATTATGGATTCTATGGAGTCCTCTATCGGAAGCACGAAGCATGCTGACAGCTGACCCAGCCTCGTGCCCGCGTTGAACAGCGTCGGTGAATTTGGTAAGAACTTCAGGTCAACCATCAGCCTGTAGTAGTTGAGGAAGTCCTCGTAGTGGTGATCGAACTCCCCCCTCCTCAGCATCTCGAGGAAGGTCGACCAGCTGACCTTCATCTTACGCTGGGAATTGAGTTCGTCGTAGAGGGCCTTCATCCTCTCCAGATGATGACTGTTCCAAGTGAAAGGTGGAGCTAGGTGATTCTCCGGATCCCCTCCCATCAATCCAAGCTTTCCGGCCCACTCCTCTGGGTCGAACTCCTCATAGGGATGAATCTCCTGATTCCCCTCCTTGTCGAACACCTTGGGGTCGTAGAGCACGTCAGGTATCACTATCAAAGATGCTATCCTGATGAACAGTCCCTTCGGATCCTCTAGGAACCTTCCATCTGGGCCCTTCTGAAGATACCTGGTCGCCAAGAGCCTGATGGCATTGAGGGAGAGCCTCTTATCGATATCATCGACGTAGTCCTTTCCTAGGATCGCCATCTTTTCCTTCCTTATCTTCTCCCTCTCCTTCCTGTAGACTATGTACGCCTTAGCGACCTCGAAGAGGTCGTACTTCATCAGGGCCAGCTCGACTATGTCCTGTATCTCCTCGACGTGGGGAGGCCTCTCGTCCGTGAACGTCTTTTCTATCACATCCAGCACGTATCTGACAACCTTATCCAAGACAGCCTCATTGTAGCTGCCGACCTCCCTCATTGCCCTCTCGATTGCCCTCCTGATCCTTGAGGAATCGAACTCAACGATTCTACCGTCCCTTTTGATTACCTTCGTTACCCTCATCCCGCTCCTAGCCAGAGAGGGAGCTACCGATTTATGAACTGTTGAGTCACGTTTCTACTCTGAAGGTCGGGAAAAATCATCATCTATTTTTCATTTCCACCTAATAGGGGTATGGTGAGCTACCCTCAGTCGTGAATTCCATGAAGCCCTTCACCATGCCGATTTATGCGGGGTAAAAAGAGTGAACCGCGTGAGGCCCCGACCGGGTCCGATAGCGCTACGGTTTTTCCAGTTTCTTGGGCAAGGTAACTCCTCTCTGTCCCTGATAGGCTCCTGAATAGGGTATCTCAACCCTCCCCTCCGTCCGGAAGAAAACCACGTGAAGGAACCTCAATCCCCTGTAGAGCTTAACTGGGGCCGGCCTGGTCCACATGACCTCTATGGTCAGCTGTCCCTCGAAACCGGCATCCACTAGTGTGGGGGCCGCTATGAAGCCCCATCTCGCTATGGAGCTCCTCAGCCCGCAGAGGGCAGCCACGTCGTCCGGCATCCTGACGTACTCCTCCGTGACGAGGAGGATTGATGTGTTCCCCGGCACTATTATCCCATCCTCGGGTATCCTCCTCACTGTGAAGTGGAGAGAGGGATCATCCTCCGTCGGATCTATCACCTCACCCCTGACTATGGGAAAGGCTATCTCCGGACCTATCCTCATGTCAACCCCGTTCTCCCTTATGGAGTCCTCGTAGAGCGGGATTATGGATAGCCTTCCCTCCTCTATCAAAGACCTTATCGCCCTGTCGGGTAACAGCATGCTGGACACCCATCTGGTGGAGAGGGGAAAATATTAAGGGAGACAGGATCAGATGATCCCCTCGGAGCGCATGAGCTCCGCCAAAAGTATGGCGCCGCCAGCCGCGCCCCTTATCGTGTTATGACCGTGAGTCAAGAACAGCAGATTCCTCTCATTGGCACCTCTCCTCACCCTGCCGACCGTCACACTCATGCCGTTTCCGTTAAGCCTGTCGTACCTGGGCTGGGGCCTGTCCTCCTCCCTCCTCACCAATATGACCCTCTCCGGTGAGGAAGGAAGTCTTCTTATCCCCTCTCCGGGATCGAAGCTCTCCAGAATCCTGATGGCCTCATCCACTTCCACCTCCTCCTCGAACTCTGCGTGAACGGCCACTGTATGTCCATCCCTCACGGGAACCCTCACGCAGGTCGCTTGAACGTCGAAATCCGCCTGCCTGATGGAATTCCCCTCGACCCTCCCCAGTATCTTCTTGGACTCCCTCTCCACCTTCTCCTCCTCCCCGCTTATGAAGGGTATCAGGTTGTCTATGATGTCATAGGATGGAACTCCCGGATAGCCAGCGCCGGATACCGCCTGATAGCTTGCTATGTCGATCCTCCTTATCCCGTACCTCTCATGAAGGGGCTTCAGGGGTATGACTATCATAGTCGTCGTGCAGTTCGGACTCGCGGCAGCCGGTCCCAACCCCCTCCTCTCCTGCTCCTCTATCAGCGAGAGGTGATCCCTGTTAACCTCAGGAACGACCAGTGGAACGATTGGATCCATCCTAAGGAAGCTGGCATTGCTGACCAGCGGTATCCCCGAGCTCATCAACTCCCTCTCTATCTCGGCCGCCTCTCCTGATGGAAGGGCTGAGAACACGAGATCCACCCCCTTCAGGTTCCTCAGATCCGTCTCCACTATCGTCAGATCCCTCACGTAATCGGGCACATCTCCCCCGAGCAACCAATTCACCGCATCTCGATACCTCTTACCGACGCTCGTCCTCCCAGTTATCGTGGTTAGCTCAAACCAGGGGTGCCGCTCGAGCATCTGAACGAACCTCTGGCCAACGACCCCCGTGCCGCCCAGCAGAGCCACCTTCAAGCCGCTCACCCCAGGATGGATCTGAGCTCGCTGGCTGCTAGCTCTCTCTTATCCCAGTCCAGGAAGATAGCTATCTTGTTGTGAACGGTCTGCAACCCATATATGTTAATCCCCATCGATGACAAGGGCTCGGACACCTTGCTTATAACCCCGGGTATCTCCTCTATCGACCCACCCCACACCTTAACCATGGCCAGATCCTTCTTGACAGATATCGCCTTAACGACACCTCTCTCGACAAGATCATGAAGCTCCCTCACGGCCTCCTCAGGAGAGCTGTCCAAGTAGAGTATCATGGCCCTATCCAACTTGCTCTCCGAGATGAGGCCTCCCAACCTCACCTCAGGGTAATCTCCGTTCAGGATGAGGGTAAGCATGCACACGGGCCTATCGTGAACATCGACCCTGAGCTCCGGGATGTGACCCTCAACTATGGTTCCACCCCTGGTGAAGCTCCCCTCCTCAATCGAGACGACCCTTATCCTCAGCGCCGGGCTCATGTAACGCAACGCCTTATGGTGCAGCACCTTCGCTCCTCCCATGGAAAGGGCGAGGGCCTCCTCAGCGTCCAGCTTGCTGATGCTCACAGCCTTGTCTATTAGCTTGGGGTCGGCGCTCATTATCCCCTTAGAATCCTTAACCAAGATCACCTCATCGGCCTTCAGGCAGCTAGCTAGGACGACGGCCGTCGTATCGCTCCCGCCCCTCCCCAGAGTGGTGAGCTTACCCTCCTTGGTCCTGCCTATGTAGCCGCAGATCACGGGAACCTTCTTCCCAATTAGAGGCGCTATGTTTGAGATCACAGCCCCGCAGGTCATATGCATATCTGGATTGGCATCCCCGTGGCTTCCATCCGTGTAAATCGGCCATAGAGGCGAGCAGGGGTCCACGGCGACGGAGGGAACTCCGAGCGACTCCAGGGCCGCCGCCATCAGCCGGGCCGATAGCACCTCACCGAGCCCGGCCACGGCATCGAGCATCTCCCCAGACGCTCTCACCCTCCTGGCCATCTCTATCAGGCTGTCCGTCTGTCCCTTCATCGCTGAGACCACCAGGACCATTTCGTTTCCGGCTTCGAAGTCCCGCTTGACCACCTCGGCCGCTCTTATGAAGTCCTCTGGCGATGAGAGGACCGAGCCCCCCAGCTTCACCACGACCCTCTTCACCACCATCTCACCCCGCTGAGGGCCTGCGCTATCACCTTACCGGCCTCGGTCAATCTTATCGGATCTCCATCACCGAACTCTATCAACTTCAGCCTTCTCAGGTCTCTGAGGGCAAACCAGAATGATGATAGTGGTATTTTGAGTTCCTCATTCGCTATCTTGGCCATGGAACTGGCTGAGAGCTTGTTCTCATATTTGAGGGTCAGTGTGAGCACTGCCTTCTGTCTGGGGCTCAGCTTGAAGAGACCGAAGAGGACGAGGGCCTCCCTGAGGGAGGGCTCTATCATCGATATTGGCGGGGCATCACCACGCCCCATTGGCGGGGCCTCACCTGAAATTGGCGAGCCATCACCATCCCTCCTGCGGAGTTCGCTCCTTCACCCCTCCCAATTTAAAAAGTTGACGCTCCCGCTGGGTTGCAGTGGTCAAGCTTATTAAGAAGAGTTCTTTAACTTACTTAACAAAAGGTGAAGGAGAGGGTTGGACGGGCTAGAGGACATGCTCTACAGGGTTGGTAAGCTGCTCATCTCCCCCAGGGAGGCTCTTTACGTGCACATTGTGGAGGGGCACTCCCTATCACTGCCCCTGCTGATATACATAACCCTGAGCTTCTCGCTGACCTCCCTCCCGATCAAGGCGTCCTGGCTCCTCCTGGGGCCTCCGGCGACCTCAATGATAATCCTTGATTTGCTGCCCGAGATATCGGGGGTGATAGGAGTTGCCTTCTCCATTTCTTGGCTAATCCTCTACGTCACTATGATTCACGTGACCGCCAGGATCCTCGGATACACGAGGGGGAGATGGGAGGAAACCCTTTGCGCGGTGGCCTACTCGATACTCCCCCAGTCCCTGACAGCATTCCTCATGGGGCTCTCCTACATCTTCATAAGCTACGAGCTTCTCCTTACATCCCTCGCGTTCCTCTGCCTTGCATCGATATGGTCAGCCTACGTGATAGTAGAGGGTATCTCGCTGATCTATGAAGCTAGCACGCTTAAATCATTGCTCATCTCACTTTTGATCCCCCTCTGCATGATAGCATCCTCGCTGGCCCTCCTCTCGCTCCTAGGCCTCCCGGGACTGGTCTTGATGCTTGTATCGCTGACGACCCTCTACTACTGGAGGGAGGTGGGATGATGGAGGAGAAACTTGGCGTCTTCCTGCTCGCCCTGACGTTCCTCTCCTTCTCCATATCGCTCATCCCATTGGGATACGCTGGCTATGGATCCTCCGAGGGGAGGGTCATCCGCCTAGACGGTGGGAGAGATTTGATCATCTCCCTGGAGGTGGGGAGCGTGGAGCTTTCGAGGACAAACGAGTCCCATCCTTACGCAGTTGTCAGGGGATTCCAAGTGACTTATTCGGGTGACGGGAGGATAGACGGCCTCGCGGGGAGATTTCAGGTCTACGTTCCCGATGGTTGGGAGGGCTCCCTGGAGATACGCCTGAGGTACGGGAGCGTCCTCCTAAACGGCACCCATCTCAAGTCCATATCTATATACATGAACTCGGGCACCGTAGTCGGTGATTTCACAGCTCTGAGCGAGGCCAGGGTTAGCTTGAGGCTTGGCTCTGTCTCCCTAGTGCTCAGGATTCCGGAGGACTCCGAGCCAAGGGTTATGCTGCATTGCGCGCGCTACTCGCTCAGGTACGACGGCAGGGTCCTCTCGGGCTCCAGCTTGGAGGCCCTCCTCTGGAGGGGAGGTCGCCCCCTGCTCATAGAGATAAATGCGAGCTCAGCGGAGTTGAGCTTGTTGAGGGGAAAGGGTTGATGGGAAGTTGTACGAGAGGATGAGAGTTTACAGGGCTAAGAAGATGCTGGATGCCTTGAACAGTGAGAGCAAGCTCAGGATACTGAGGAGGCTGCTGGAGGGTCCAGCCTCCGCGACGGACCTGGCTAACGAGTTCGGCCTCACACTGCCAGCGATCACGCTTCACCTCAGGGATCTGGAGGAGGCTGGGTTGATAAGGATCGTCGAGGTGAGGAAGGGGAAGGGGAGGCCAGCCAAGCTTTATGCGATCAGGAGCAAGAGGATAACGCTTAATATATACCTGGATGAGCTCCTGGAGCTGCCTGAGGAGGAGGAGCTCGATGCTCTGGTGAGGGAGTACGTGAGGAAGAAGGTAGAAGGGGGTCTGGGTAAGGTGACGATAGCGGACGTGATGGAGACGCTATCGGTGAGCAAGACCGTAGCGGCGGCCGTTGTGGAGAGGATCCAAGCGGATCCATCCCCCCTCCTTGAGGCGCTCGGTAAGAGGATACTGGGAGAATTGGGAGAGGCCAGAACGGCGGTGGAGCTCGCCAAGAGGCTTGAGGTGGAAAGGTACTGGATCTCCAGAGCCCTGGAGGTTTTGAGGAGCAAGGGGCTGATAGAGGTGAGGGGAGGCAGGGTTTTCAGGGTGGAGGGAGGTCCGAGTGGAGGGCCTGATTCAGGGGATGACGGAGACGGTGAGGCTATGGGTTAGGAGCTTGGGGGCTCCGGGAATATTCCTTGGGGTCATGGTGGAGACGCTGGTCACTCTCATACCCTCACCCCTGGTCCCCATGGTGGCCGGCTTCTCCCTCATCCCCAGAGGCTCGAGCCTCTTGGACGTCCTGATTTACTCGATCGTGGTTATAGGGATCACCGGGGGCTCAGCCGCCACCCTGGGGGCCTTGATACATTACTGGATGGGGCTCTACGGTGGGAGGGCGATCGTGGAGAGGTACGGTAAGTACTTGGGGGTGAGCAAGGAGGATCTGGAGAAGTTCTCATCCATTTTGGGTGAGAAAAACAGGAATTTCTCCCTCCTTCTGCTCCGAGCTGTCCCCGTGTTCCCCCTATCTGTCGTGTCCATAGGGGCCGGGATCCTGGGGATCGAGGTGCTCCCTTACGCAGTGGTCACGCTGCTCGGCTCCCTGATCAGGTACTCCCTCCTCGGGATCCTGGGGTTCATCCTGGGTGAGGCCTACGATGAGGCTTCCTCATGGCTAGACAGCTTTGAGAATCTCCTCATAGTGGCTGCTATAATAATCCTCCTGATCTATCTGATCCACAGGAGGGGGCGTTCATGACGTCAGCGTGCTGCGAGTTCCTGGGGAGGGTGTTCGCGAGGGAGCTGGGAGGTAGGCTCAGGAGGATCGAGGTGAGGGAGGTGAGCGATCCAAACGATCTGAGGAAGTTAGTTGACGTGCAAGTATCGGCATGGGGCATGGGAAGCGATAGGACGGAGGCTGTCCCCTCACATGTCCTGAAGGCCGCCTCCGATAACTCCGGGGTTGTGGTGGCGGCTTTCGATGTCGACACTGGGGAGGCCCTGGCCTTCGCCTGGGGCTTCCTGGCGAAAGATGATGAGGGACCGTACCATTACTCCCACCAGAGCGCCGTGGTGGAGGGGGCCAAGGGGTCCGGCTTGGGCTTCATAGTGAAGCAGGCCCAGAGGGAGGCCGTCATGCTGAGGGGGATCAGGAGGATGAGGTGGACCTTCGATCCCCTTCAGGCCCTGAACACGAGGTTCAACCTAGGGAAGCTGGGCGTGGTCAGCTGGGAGTACGCGATCAACTACTACGGCTACATGGAGGACTCCCTCAACAGGGGATTGAGGACCGACAGGCTGAAGGTCTGGTGGTTCCTGGACAGCGAAAGGGTTAGGAGGAAGGCCAGGGGTGAGCTCAGGTCCCCGGATTACGGGAGGGCTCTGGAAGCTGGAGCGGAGGAGGTCATTGTCTTCGATGACAGGGGCAGGCCCTCGGGTTTCAGGAGGGTGGATAGCGACCTCGTGATGATAGAGATACCCAAGAACCTGGGTGAGGAGAGGGCCAAGGGAACGGTGACCCTATGGAGGGAGAGGGTCGCTGAGGCCATGATCCACTACATGAGCAGGGGATACATTGACTTCGAGGCCGTGAGCGATGAGGAGAGCGGGAGGGTCTTTCACCTGCTATGGAGGAACTCCCTTGAGGAGATACTCAGGGGAACTCCCATAGGTTGAGCGATTTAGCCCTTCAGGTTGCTCATCTGCTCGAGGAAGCTCCTCTCGACCTCCTCGTATTTCCAGATCAATCTCCTGACGGAGTCCCTCAGCACCTCCCTGGGATCCATGCCCTCCCTCACCCTGAGGAAGAGGACGGACTCCTCCTTCAGGGGATGGGGAACATCGTAGCCAGCGAACTCCACCTCCTCTAGGGAGTTGAGCTCATCCACCAGGGGATCCAGCAGAGTGTAAGTTTCCCCGCGCACGATCAACCTTATCTCGTTACCCGATACCTTCACCACCTCAACCTCCAAGGTGATCACCCTCTATCAGCTTCCTCCTCAGCTCCCTCATCGCCACATCGGGATCCACCCTGAAGCGCCAGATCCCCTCCTCATCCCTCTCCAGGAAGC
The DNA here is from genome assembly GCA_003344655.1 of Candidatus Korarchaeota archaeon NZ13-K. Classification (NCBI taxonomy): domain Archaea; kingdom Thermoproteati; phylum Thermoproteota; species Candidatus Korarchaeota archaeon NZ13-K. Next base: position 12,495 of record MAIU01000007.1, on the reverse strand, counting down.
CCTCCCTCTCGGCTAGCTCCAAGACGTCCGTGGGTGAGGCCCCCGAGCTAACGGCAACGGCCACCAGAACCTCCCTGGCCTTCCTTTGCCTGACCTCATACTTTATCTCCTCCAGCAGGGATCTGAGCTCGGACATCAGGTCTTTAATCTCCTCAGGCTCCAGTTCCGTGAACAGGAGATCCCCTCTCCATTGAGCCGTCAGTCCCGCTGCTTCTAGGGAGAGCGTGAGGAGGCTCATCGACACGCTTCCGTGCTCAGTCAACCACTCGGATGGGTACCTGTAGAGATTGCCCACGGGGTTCCTGATCACCTTGAAGTTCCTGTAAGATCTTCTCACGAGAGATTCCGCTTCCCTGAGCTCCTCTCTATCTCCGAATATTGTTATCTTCAATCCTGAGCTCATGGAGTATTTGCAGGAGTAATTCCTTCCCTCCATCCTCCTCTCCAGATATTCCAAGAGGTCTGAAAGCTCGGATGGGCTTATCGAGAGGACCAAACTCCTCTTTCCCTCATAACCTCTCCTTAGCATGCTTTATCAACCCTTCCTTGAAGGGGTTCCACCCGTACCTGCTGCTCAACTTCTTATCGAGGTATATCCTCCCGCAGCCCCTGCATATTAAAGTGTATCCGACCCCCCTGTCTAGGGTGGAGCCGCAGGTCTCGCATATGCTCCTGATGACCCCGAGCTCGCCGGAGCCGCTCATCGTGACGGTCACCTGACCGTTCTCAATGCTCTCAATCATCACTATGACCAAGTCGCTGGGCCTGGCCCCTAGGTTGGATGCCCTCTTCGGCATGTTGGCGTGCACTGGTGGTATCAGGACGCCGACCCTGGGCCTCAGCAGCAGCGTCAGGAGCAGGTTGAAGTTGTTCCTATCCGCGCTCCTGATCTCACCTAGAGCAATCTCCCCGGGTCTCAACGGTAATATGGGACTCCTAACTGGCCTAACGGAGACCTCAAGGTCTTTTAAATTCAGGAAACCCAGGTAAGAGGAGTATATCACGCCCCCAGCCTCGAAGACCCCCTCCCCCTTTATGTACTCCTCTACCACGCCTATCCTCTCCCCGGGCACCACCAGGTTACCCCTCATGCCGCATCACCTCGAACCTGAGCAACTCCACGGGTATCCTAACCACCCTCCTCCTGTGGTAGGGGAACACGCGCTCGAGGGGGAATGGCCACCTCTCCACGTGAGTGAGAGAGGCTCCCCTCTCAAGCGCGAACCTCCTCAGGAATTCGGAGTTCCCAGCCATATGCAGGGAGTAAGTGACCTTGGAGTTCCTCAGGGCGACTTCCAAGAATAAGGTGTCCATGTGCCTCCTCCTGGTTCCGAAGGGGGGGTTCTGCACCACGGTGTCGACCCTCTCGGAGAAGTCCCGAACATCCATCACTAGGAACCTCACCCTACCCGAGAGGCCTAACCTCTCGGCGTTCATCCTCGCGATCTCAACGGCTTCTGGGTCTATGTCTATGCCAACCGCTTCCGAGGCCCCATATAGCACGGAGCCTATCGCGAGCACACCGTTACCGCAGCCCAAGTCCGCCACCCTCCTCCCCTCGAGGTCGCCGAACATGCGGGACATGTGAATCATCGCAGCGGCGAGGCTGGCCGGGGTTGGGCACTGCTCCAGCTCGGGCTTGGGATTCCTGTATCCTTCCAGCTGCTGCAATACTATTTCAAGCTCCCTCTTCGTCCTTACCTCCATCCAGCCTGACCACTTCTATCCTCGTCATGTAGGGTATCTTCAGCTTGGCCAGCTTCATGCAGTACTTGGCCACCTCGAGATGGGGGGAGTTCACCCTGATGAACATTATGACATCACCCCTACTTATCTGAGCCGCCCTGGCGTCCGGCTTACCGAAGGCGAGCCTCATCCCCTTCTGAAGCCTCTCAGCCTTGTGGACGCCAGCCATAGCGTGTTTCCTTAGTATGTGATGGGGGTAGTGCACCACCTTGAAGAAGTAAGCATCCTCTGATGGCACTGCCCTCCTTATCTGGGACATCACGGTCATCCTGGCTGCCTCAAGCGCGTTGCTCCTCACCTGAAAGCTTGCCTCGGCCACCAGCCTCACCTCGTACTCGAAGTCCCCATGGACGTTCCCATGATCGAACTTCGTTATCTTACTGTGGGGAATGCTCTTTATGTATTCCTTCCTTGTGTAGGGCCTCTGAAGGGCCCTGTAGTTCCTGGCTGGTCTCAGCGACATCCCCTTTCACCCTCGCCAGAGCATCCCTCAGAGCCTTTATAATACCTAGCGCTCTGAAGGCCTCCTCGGCCGACATGCCGCAGGGGAATGTCCTCTCCAAGAGGTTCCTTAGGGACTTCATCGTGCGTTCCTTATCCCTCACGGCATCTCCCAGCATGTCTAGGATCTCCCCCAGGTATCTGAGCATCACTTCCCTCGCCTCCCTGGGTACTGGAGCCACCCTGAACCTGGAAGAATCCCTGAATGCCAGGAAGAACTCATAGAGCATTATCGCTGCCGCGTTAGCTAGGTTCAGGGCTGGGTAGTCCTCACTCGAGGGTATCGTCATGACGAGATCGCAAGCCGAGAGCTCCTCCGTCGTCAGCCCAATGGACTCCCGTCCCAGGACAAGGCCGTAAACGGCATCCCAGCTTATGCTCGAGACAAATTCCCTCAGGGTCACAGCCCTCCTCTCGATCGAATACTTGCTCACCCTGGCAGTCGTCCCTATCATGAGATCTATCCCCTCCCTGGCCTCATCCAGCGACGTGAGTATCTCCATCCCCTCGATCACATCCCTGGCCCTCATAGCAGCAGCTATGGCCCTGTCGAAGCTCTCGAACATCGGTCTGATCACCCTCAGTCTCTTGAAGCCGAAGTTCTTCATCGCCCTGGCTATCATACCCACGTTATCCGCCCTCTCGGGCTCCACCAATATGACCACGAGGTCCGGCATCCGGATGGGCGGGAAAAGCGTAAATTAAAATGTGGGGTCCGCGGGCTGGGTGCCGGATGCTGGAGCGTTTGAGGGGAACTTCCTCAAGGCTGTTCGATGGCCTGGCCTGCCTGGCCACTAGGGTTGGTATAAGCGCCAATTTCACGACCTTCCTGGGATTCCTGTCCTTCTTGGCCTCCTCCATCGTGCTCCTACTCAGGAAGCCGTTGCTGGCGTCCGCCTTCATAATACTCGGGGGCTTCTTTGATCTGATCGATGGTGCTATAGCTAGAAGGAGCGGTGACTCCGGACCAAAGGGCGCTTTCATCGACTCGGTGGCCGACAGAGTGGAGGACGGAATGCTCTTCATGTCCATGGGCATGTATGCGAATGATCTGCTCTGGGCAGCGTTGGCGACGCACTCATCCATGCTGGTGAGCTACATAAGGGCCAGATCGGAGTCCCTTGGGGTCAAGGGAACCGAGCTCAGCCTGACCGGGAGGGGGGAGAGGATAGTCCTCTCGGCTATCTTCTGCGCAGCAGATATGGTGAGCCTGGGCCTCATCCTCATAACTCTTCTGAGCTACGTGACCTGCCTGCAGAGGTCCTATATATTCTTCAAGGGAATTAAAGGGAAGGAGTAGGTCACAGCGTGTCCATGTACTCCTCGGCCCTTGGGATCTCCTCCTTCATGCCCTTCCTCCTTCTTATCTCCATAACTATCTGCTCCATCAGATTCTTGGGCAGAGGCTCCCAGTGGGAGAACTTGGTCTGCCAGAAGGCTCTCCCACTAGTGATGCTCCTCATCTCATTGCTGAAACCTCCCAAGGTCTCCCTAACTGGGATATAGCCCTTAACTATGCTTATCCTGCCTCTCTCCTCTATGCCGACGACCTTCCCCCTCTTCTGGGATATCAGGGAAATGACGGAACCTATCAGCTCGGGAGGCGTTGACACCTGTATCTCGTAGATTGGCTCCAGCAGGACGGGATTCGCGCTGAGCATTGACCCGAATATAGCTTTTCTAACGGCTGGAGTGAGCTGAGCAGGACCTCTGTGAGCTGGATCCTCATGTATCATGGCGTTGACGAGTCTTATCGCGACCCCCATCACGGGCTCGCCGGCGAGTGGCCCCTCCCTCATGACCCACATGAAGCCCTGTCTCAGTATCTCCTTGACCTCATCCAGCCTCTGGACTCCTACTGTTCTGTTTATGAATAGGTTATAGTTCTCCTCATCTATCACCCAAACGTTCCTGGCATCCTCCGTATCCATCTTACCCTCCTCCCTGAGCACCCTGGCCAGGGTCCTGCTGTCCATCCTCTCGTTCACCTTCCCCTCCCTTATCAGCGATACCACCTCCTCATTCAGCGGGGAAGCCGTGACCCATATTCTGTTCAGCTTGTTCGGTGACTTCGCCAGCACGACGTCGCTGGTCCCCCTGACGCTCTCCCTGTAGACCACGGTGGGCTCGCTGACATCGAACTCGAGACCGGCCTTGCTCACCTCGTATAGCGATATCTCCAGGTGAAGCTCCCCGGTCCCCTTCAGCAGTATCTCCCCCGTCTCCTGGTTGTGTATCATGACCAGGTTAGGATCCTGGAGCGTGAGCTTCCTCAGGGTGTCGATGAGCTTCGGTAGATCCTGAGGATTCTTCGCCTCTATTGAGACCGTGACCACAGGTTCCGTGACGTATCTTATGGCCTCGAATCCAGATATGACCCTGTCCTTCACCGCCTCCGCCACCACGGTCTCTCCCGAGCTAGCCGAGGTGAGTCCCAGGACGGCCGCTATGTTGCCAGCCGGTATCTCATCCATCCTCATCCTGTAAGGACCCATGTATATGCTCGTCTGTTGTATCTTCTGCTTCTTCTTTGCGTTTATCAGGTAAACATCCTCTCCCTCCCGGAGGGTGCCGCTGAACACCCTTCCGGTAACCACTATGCCGGCGTGGGGGTCTATCCTCACCGCGTTAACCCCCATTATGAGGGGTCCGTTGGGATCGCACTCCCTCAATGCCCTGAAGATCTCCTCATCGTGCTTGTCCTTCCAGAGCTTCTCCACCCTGTAGGATTGCGCCTCCACCGGATTCGGGACGTGCAGGGTGACCATATCGAGAAGGGCCTCGTGCACGGGAATCTCCCTCCTCAGGGCGAGGCCCTCTGGATCCTCAGCGTATATGTCAGCTATATCGGAGAACTTAATGCCCTTCTTAGCGGCTATGGAGTTGGTGAGTCCCCAGCCGTGGAGCGCCGACCCGAAGGCGACGCTGTCGTTGTCCCACCTGACCTTCCACTTCTCCTTGAACTCCGGCTCTGCATAGGCCTCTATCAGGCCGTTGAAATCCCTTATTATCCTGAGTATCTTCTGCTGTACCTCCTGGGGGGATAGCTTGAGCTCCTTTATGAGCCTGTCTATCTTGTTTATGAAGAGGAGCGGCCGCACCCTCTCCTCGAGCGCCTGCCTCGTGACCGTCTCCGTCTGGACCATCACCTCCTCCACCGAGTCGACCACCACTATTGCCCCATCTATCACCCTCAGCGATCTGGTGACGTGGCCTGTGAAGTCTATGTGACCCGGCGTGTCGACCAGGTTTATCGCGAACTCGCTCCCACCCCTCTGGTAGTAGAGGGATATGTTGGCGGCCTTTATAGTTATGCCCCTCTGCTGTTCTATCTCATGATAGTCTAGGGCCCTCATCTCACCGGCCATCTGGTCGCTTATCATGCCCGCCGCCGATAGCAGGTTATCGGAGAGGGTCGTCTTCCCATGATCCACGTGCGCTATGATCCCTATGTTCCTGATGTTCCTGGGATCCCTCATGAGATCCTGGAGGTGATCTATGATCTTCTTGTACTTCTGCAACCCTTATCACCTTCGCCCGGTGGTCGGCCGCTAGGGGGTTAAAAAGGTTTATTACAGGGGGTACCTCCCCCTCCCCCGGGTTTTTAAGTCGTTGGTCCCACGAATCTGGGAGTGATGAAATTGAGCTCGGTGAGTCCAAGCTACTACCAGAAGCTCTTCGGTCTCACCAGAAATCCATTTCTAAGGTCCTCATTGATCGAACTTGAAGACCCGACCTCGATATTCAGCAAGCAGTGGGTGGATGACGTACTGGACTCCCTAGCCGCCGAGACCATGTCCGGAGTGGCATCAGCGTTCGTGACCATCACGGGTCCCCCGGGATCGGGTAGGAGCTTGAGACTCCACATACTAAGGTACTCCTATCACAAGGCCGATCTGGAGGGGATATATCAGGAGATATCTGCTGTGGAGGGTCCAGATGTTATAGACAGCATACTCTCCACAGTCTACGAGAGATCCAGGGGGGTGTCCAAGGCCCTGAAGAAGATCCTTCTGGGGATGCCGGAGACCCTAACAGAGGAGGAGCTCCTAAACCTGAAGGCCTCCCCTGCGGATGCCGGGGACATGATAGTAAGGTCCCTAAACTCGATAGCCCCCACGGCGCTCCTCCTAGATGACGTTCACAACATGCTCTACACGGATGAGAGGTGGTCATTCTTCTTCTTCGAGATGGTCAGGGAGATAGTCTCCGTCATGCCTGAGGGGATACTCATAGTTGCTGCCATGAGCGATGAGGCCTATGAGGAGATAGATAAGAGATTCCCAGCCCTGACCTCTAGGGTCCATGAGAGGATCTCCATCCCTCCGCTCACGGACGATGAGGCAGTCAACCTTGTGGCGAGGAGGCTGAACGTCTTCAGGAGCAGGATCCCGGAGTTCCCCCTGGAGCCCCTGAGCGAGGAGGTTGTCGTGAGCGCAAACAGGGTTGTGGAGGGGGTACCTGGGAAGCTCTTGGACATCCTCTCCAAGAGTTTGGAGGTGGCGGCCATCTTAGGCAGGAGGAGGGTCGATATGTACGTCTTCGACAAGGTGCTGGAGTCTGAGAATGAGGTCATCGACTACGTCAAGAGGGCTCCCCCGAGGATGAGGAGGGAGCTCGAGATAATACTGAGGAGCTTCCATGGTGGTCCCGTGACTCTCGAGAAGGTGGCTATGGAGGCGGAGATACCCATCTCAATAGCCTACTCCAAGCTGGAGGCTCTGGTGGTGTCCGGATTGCTGGAGAAGGATAGGGCCGGGAGGTACTACGTGCCCAAGGAGTCCCTGAGAACTGAGAGCAGGGAAGAAGTCAAGAAGGAGGATAGACCTAAGAGGGAGGAGCAGAGGAAGCTGCCTAGGAGCATATTGAAGCTCAAGAGGGAGAGAAGGGGCTTCCTCTGGTAGTCAGGGGTGTGGCCTCTCGCTGAGTATAGCGTTATTAATTTGTACTTCAGCTAGGGCCGGTGATCCCATGAGCGCCAAGGAGCTGCTCCTCAGGGTGAGGGGGGACGGGAGGAATTTCCTATTGGAGCATGAAGCGAAGTCCTTCATCGCCGAATATGGCATTCCAGTGACCAAGATCAGGCTGGCGAGAAGCGAGGATGAGGCCGTCGAGTTCGCAAAGCAGATAGGGTTCCCTGTCGTCCTGAAGATAGTTTCCCCGCAGGTGATCCATAAGAGCGATGTCGGAGGGGTAAAGGTCAACCTGAAGAACGAGGAGGATGTGAGGAGGGCCTACAGGGAGATACTGGACAATGTGAGGATCAGGGTACCGGAGGCGAAGGTGGAGGGGATCTTGGTTCAGGAGTTCGCACCCGCTGGGGTCGAGCTGATAATAGGGTTGATGAGAGATCCCCAGTTCGGACCAACCGTCATGTTCGGTCTGGGAGGTGTCTTCGTCGAACTCTTCAGGGATGTGTCTTTCAGGGTGGCCCCGCTCTCCGAGCAGGACGCCGAGACCATGATAAGGGAGGTGAAGGCGTACAAGCTCCTCACGGGGTTCAGGGGAATGGAGCCCGTCGACATAAACGCTATAAGAGACGCCCTGATCAAGGTGGGTGAAATAGGTGTTGAGAACGAGGAGATAGCTGAGATGGATCTGAATCCCGTGATCGCATACCCAAAGGGCATAAAGGTCGTGGACGCCAGGATAATCCTGAGGTGAGAGGTTGGCCAGGAAGATATCTGAGCTCTACGAGATGCAGGTTTACTCGAGTGATGGGGCTTTCCTTGGGGTTACGGAGGACTTCACGTTCGATGACGTTGAGGGCAGATTGGTCGAGATGGAGATAAGCACGGGCAAGAGGGGGGAGAGGAGGAGGATATCATACGACTCCGTGAAGGCATGCAAGGACATCTACATAGTGGAGATATGATCCCCCCACTTGCTAAAATAATCCCCCTCCAAGTGGCTTTTTAATGTCATAATTCCATTTTTAGCGAGAACCCTCACCTAACAGATTCCAAGGACGAGCCGCCTGAGGATGCGCTTCCCCATCAAGGGGGGATATCATCCCTTACGAGCTCGTTCATCCCGTTAAAACAGACGCACTTTCCATTGACCTACAAGAATTTAATTGTAAAGAGCCGTAAAAATAAAAAATTTATCTTCCCCTGAACTCCGCCTTCCTCTTCTCGAGGAAAGCGCTCACCCCCTCCCTCGAGTCCTCCGTCGAAAAGACCAATCCGAAGGCCATCGATTCTGCATCATACCTCTGACCGTTTAACAAGGCCTTGTAGATCTCTATTGCCTTAGGAGGTCTCTCTGCTATCTTCATGGCCAGACTTCTCGTCTCCTCCTCGAGTTTCTCATGCCTCACCACCCTGTTAACTAGACCTATGCGCAGAGCCTCCTCCGCTCCTATCATATCCCCGGTGAACAGCAGCTCCTTGGCCTTAGCCGGGCCCACGAGATCGGGGAGCCTGAATGATCCTCCTCCCCCGGTTATTATCCCTAAAGTTATCTCCGGCTGACCCAATTGAGCCCTATCGCTCGCCACCCTGAGGTCGCAGGCCATGGCCAGCTCCAGCCCCCCTCCAAGGGCGAATCCATTTATCATGGCTATCACGGGCTTCGGGAACTCCTGTATCTCCCTGAAGGCTTTATTGAGTTCCTTTGAGAACTCAAAGGCCTCAATAGGTCCCATTTCCTTGAAGTTCCTCACGTCAGCTCCGGCGCAGAAGGCCTTCCCCTCGCCCGTTATCACGACGACCCTTATCTCCTCCTTCCTGGCCTCCCTCAGCGAGGATAGTATGCCAGACACCATCTCCCCATCCAGCGCGTTCAGTTTCTCCGGCCTGTTCAGAATTATCCAAGCTATAGGAGGGGTCTCCCTGTAGATGACGGGCCCGAGCTCCAGCTGCCTGATCCCGTACTCGTAGAAGCCCCTTCCCGACTTGACCCCGAGATCCCCCTTGCTCACCTTCTCCGTTATCAGCGGATCCACCGAGTACTCGGGAAGTCCGAACCTCCTAGACTTGCTTTCTATCATCTCCTTTATCCTATCCAACCCTTGCTCGTCGGCCATCCTCAGCGGGCCCTTTGGGAAATTCAGCCCGAGCATCACGGCCTTATCTATCTCCTCGGCCGAGGCGACGTCGTTCCTCAGGAGCCAGGCGGCCTCGTTGACGGCCATGCAGAGGACCTCCATGGGATCGAAATTCGCATCGGGGTTTGGTGGTATCTGCGGCCTCCCCTTGCTCCAGTCATAGAACCCCTGACCGCTTTTTGCTCCCAGCTTTCCCTCCCTGGGTAACTCGGCCCACTTGGAGCAAGGGGTTATCGCGAAGCCCCTCTTCACCATGGCCTCCATAATGTCCCTCATGACATCCAGCCCTATGTAATCCGAGAGCTCGAAGGCCCCCATGGGGAGACCTGCCCTCCCCTTCAGGGCGGAATCAATTAGACTTATGTCGATATTCTCCCTCTGGGAGATCAGGCATGCCTCGTTGAGCCACCTCACGAGTATCCTGTTTACGATGAAACCTGGGACGTCCTTCTTAACGAGCACCGGTTCCTTCCCCATTGATTCAGCCAGCTCCATCGTGGTCCTGATCGTCTGCTCGGATGTCAGCTCTCCCCTAACCACCTCGACGAGCCTCATTATCTGGGGAGGATTGAAGAAGTGCATCCCGACGAACCTGTCTGGCCTCCTGGTCACGGAGGCCAGCTCCGATATGGGCAGGCTGCTGGTATTGGTTGCGAGTATTGCGTGGGAAGGAGCCAGCTCATCCGCCTCCTTGAAGACCTCCGCTTTTATGCTGAATACCTCCGGAACAGCCTCTATGACGAAATCAGCATCCTTAACTGCGAGCTTCAGGTCGGTCGTCCCAGATATCCTGCTCAGGATTTTCTCCATATCCTCGCCGCTCAGCTTTCCCTTCTCCACGAACTTACTAAGGCTGCTCCTTATCCTGTTAATCCCATTCTGAACGAATCCCTCCTCTATGTCCCTGATGACGACCTCGTAGCCTGACATGGCGGCTACCTGCGCTATACCGTGCCCCATCGTCCCGGCTCCCAAAACGGCTATCCTCCTGATCAATGGGATCCCCTAGCATCAGGGGGAGGGGTCTATAAGAAAAAGTTTGGGTTGATCGACAGCTCTAGGAAAACCCACAAGCGCCCGATATACCTTGAGGGGGGCCTTATTGAACGCGGCTCCTGCTGCGTTATCCAATCACAGGCGGAAGCCTTTTACGGGAGAGGATATGAGAGTTCGTGAATGCCGCAGATGTTTAAGCTAGTTAAGCTAGCGATGCTATCAGATCCTCCTCCCTCAGCTTATCATCCACTGAGAAGAGGTAGAGCTTGGCATAGCCCGCGCCCTCCTCAACCACAGCGACAGCAGGTATCAGGTTACCGGATTCGTCCTCAGCAAGACCCGCGTATATCACGAGGGGTGGGAGCTCGGGGTCGTATACCCTCCTGACCTCGGAGATATCGAGGGACCTTATGCCTGATGGGGGATCGGGGAAATCGGTCCAATCGATCACCATCATGCGACCACCGAGGTTGTGTAGCGGTAATATATTATATCTATGATTCAACGATCAACGTATATCGGGCCGAGTTCCTCTGTCGATCCCCGAGATCCCCCCTGCAGGATATTCTAAAAGATTTTCACATGCTTCCGTGAAAAATTTATAAGCAATCAGGTTCATTGAACAAGGGTCATCATGCCCTGCGGTAGGAGGTCCACCCGAAAGGAGAAGCCCGTGGAAGGTGGGAAGGAGGGGGCGAAGCTCGACGATCTTTCGAAGAAGATACTGGATACCATGAAGAAGCTGGGGAAACCGGTCAAGTGTGGTGATATAGCGAAGGAGCTGGGCGTCCCGGTACAGCAAGTGACAGGTAAGATGAGATCCCTCATGAAGAGCGGTCTCGTGAAGAAGGGGGAAGGAGGGACTTATACCCTAGCTTGATCGCGTAGAGGCCACCACATATCCACAAACTAATTTTTTAGGATCGGGATGCTAGAGGAGGAAGGTCATGAGACTCTACTGGGATCCAGTTGAGAACGTACCCCTTGTCTCAAAGGGCTGTTCGGATGCCGAGCCCCTGATAGTTCCCCTGTCGAGGGTGAGCGATCCCAGACCGGCCAATGAGTGGGACCTCAGGCTGCTGAGGGACACCCTGGACTCCCAGTTTGGGATCGGGACCTATAGGGAGCTCTTAATCAACGACGTCGTCCTCCTGGGGAGGGTCCCATACCTGGACACGGCCTATGAGGTGATAACGGACGGTGCCGTCATGGGGCACCTCTTCTTCGATCTCCTCGAGTTCAAGTGGTACTTCAAGCCGGGAGCACCCTCACTGAGTAGGATAGGGCATAGGATCGAGAGGCTGGAGGTGGAGGGCAGAAGGGGCGATTTCGTGAGGGAGGCTCACCCCGATGAGCCCAAGTACCTGCTGCTGAGGAACGGATTGGCCGAGAAAGTTGGCGATAGGTACTTGGTCGTCAAGGAGTTCAGGTCCTTCAGAGAAGCCATCGATGCCAGGACCAACTGGAGGAAGGTCATAAATATCAACGAGCCCTGCGTGCTCTCGAGGGAGTTCGAGTCCATAAGGATGCTCTGGAGGCTCCCCAAGGGGAGAAGGATTATAGTTTCCTTCTCAGGAGGCAAGGACAGCTCCGTCCTGCTGGAGCTGGTTAGGAGGAGCGATCTCAGCTTCCTCGTCTACTTCAACGATACTGGGCTTGAGCTGCCGGAGACGATGCGCTTCGTTGAGAGGATGGGTTTCGACATAGTGGGGAGCGCCGGCGACTCCTTCTGGAGGAACCTGGATCGCTTCGGTCCCCCTGCCAGGGACTACAGGTGGTGCTGCAAGGTGCTGAAGCTTGCGCCCACCTACAGAGCACTGAAGGGCCTGGGGCCCGCTCTCACACTGGTGGGCCAGAGGAAGTACGAGTCCTCGGCCAGGATGAGGAGCCCTCGAATCTGGGAGAACAACTGGCTGCCCGGCTTCCTGACGGCCGCGCCCATCAATGAGTGGAGCAACCTACAGACTTGGCTCTACATAGCAATAAGGAGGATCGAGGTGAACCCACTCTACTTCGAGGGCTTCGAGAGGCTGGGTTGCTACCTCTGCCCGGCCTCCAGGCTCTCAGATTACGAGAGGCTCAGGGTGAGGTACCGCGACCTCTGGGAGAGGTGGGAGGGATTCCTCAGGAGGTACGCTTCGGAGAGGGACCTAGGCGAGTGCTGGATAAGGTATGGGCTCTGGAGGTGGGTCAACCCCCCGGGG
>MAIU01000006.1 GCA_003344655.1 Candidatus Korarchaeota archaeon NZ13-K | reverse complement strand
GCACCAAATCGGAGTGAAAGATAATCTTCTACTTCACACCGGCGAGGTCCCAGCCCCAACGAACCCGAGATGACTGAAGATCCTATCGCGTATTGTGGAGGATGCCCCCGCTGAGGTGTGGATGTGAGGGTCAAAAAACGCTAGCAGCACCGGACTCTGGGCTTTCATGAAAATAAAAATTTGGAAATGATGGGAATCTCGTATAGTCACTCCTCCTTCAGGAGCACCACGTAGATGAAATACGCCGCGGCCGCCAGCAGGATCGAGATGCCCACGGCGGTCGCCAGGAGGAGCGATGGCTCACCGGCCAGGGGGCTGACGTTCTCTAGGGAGAGGGATCTGCCGAGAATTGTCCTCCAAGGCTCAGGTATCTGGGATGCCACCAGTGGAAGATTAGCTAGGAAGAACGGGTATTGGCTGAACATATTCAGATACTCACCGCTCAGTATCGTCAGGGCGGCGGAAACTGCTGCCAGGAGGGCGAGCCTGAAACTTCCCCCCCGCTCTCCTCCCAGCGCGAGCCTCGCCACGGCGTATATCTGCAGCAATATCAAGACCAATTTCACCGCGAACAACCAACCCATGTCCGGGCCCGCCGAGGAGCCGCTGACGCTCCAGCCGAACGACCTGAATATGTTATCGAACTTGAGCGGGGTTGAGAGCAGCGACATGGCATACCATGGGCCCAGGAGGAGCATCAAGAACAGGGATAAAGTTGCGATGCTCAGGCTCACTGAGTACAGGGACCTCCACCCCCGGGACTCCCCCTTGCTCAGGCTGAGGGATGCCAGGGCGGCTATGAACAGGGAGCCGAAGGTGAGGGCCCCCACTATGCTCTTCAGGTATAGAGGGGCGAATGTGGGGTTCAGCAGCGCCTCGAAAGTTTCTATGTAAGGCTTACCATCGAACTTCAAGCCGGCTGGCGTGTTCAGGAAGGAGAATACCAGTCTGAAGCCCAGCGGTATAGTGTAGGATGTCAGGGCCAACAGGATCCCGACCGCGAAATGCCTCTCCCTGGAGAAGGTCTCCCAGCCGTAGTAGTAGAGTACTATCGCCAGGAAGTGCAGCAGTATGGATACTATGGCCAGCCCGAAGGGCACGAGCGTTATGTTTCCGGCAACCCCAACGAACTCCGGGTAGAAGCTGAGGAGGAAAACGGTGAATGCCGTTCCCATCACACCAGCTAAAGCATATGTTGCGGCATATATCCTGAAGATGCTCTTAGTCAGGTCGCCCAACTCCCTGTCGCCACTCAGGTCGGCCCTTCTCTTAAGGAAGGGGATCATCGTGGATAGCGCTATGCCCAGGTTGACCGCGACTATGTGGATACCGAACACCAGGGCGATGCAGAAGACTTGGGGAACCATGCTCACACCTCCCGCAGGGAAGGCTCATACAAAAACTTCCAGACGGCCGAGATGAGGGCAAGAGCCACGCAGACCAGTATGGTCGCTATGAGCGAGTAGGAGAGCACATCCCCCGGGTTGGCCGTGTGGGCGACATCAACCGTCATGATCCCATATATGGACCAGGGCTTCCTTCCCATCTCCCTGACGGCCCAGCCGAGGAAGCTCACGAGCTGGGCTGCCGCTGGAGTGGCCAGATTGGCCATCAGGAGGGATCTCGGAAGCCCTCCCCTCCGGATCAGGATCGAGCACAGTAGAGCGTACACCCCTAGGAGGAGGCTGAGGCCTATCTTCGCGTAGTATAGGTAGTGAATCATGAGAGGGGGTCTGCAATCCGAGATGGCTGGAACTCCATCTAAGGTGCAGTAGTCCAAGCTTATCCGATCGTAATCCGGGAGCTTGGCATCGAAGCTTCCGTAGGCTATGAAGCTCATCAGATTTTCGAGGCCCAGGGCCCTCCCCAAGCTGAAGATCTCACTGCTGGTTCCCTCCATTGCGGCCAGCTTCTCCGGGTTGTTGACGGCTATCTCCACCCCTATGAGGTGACCGAACACCAGGCCTTGGACTGCTATGGAGATAAGGGCTACGATGATGCCGAGCTTCAAGCCGGCCGAGTGATGTTCATCCCTCTTACCCCTCAGCAGGAGGAGCGAGTGGGCCCCGATCAGGGTGAAGGCCGTGACCGTTATGGCAGATCCCAGGGCGTGAAGGAAGCTGCCCAGGTAGACAGGTGAGAGGAAGGTCACGGCTGTGTAGCCGACGCTCCTAACAGTGTTGACCATTATGACGTCAACCAGATCCTTGACCAGCAGCCCCCTGAGGTCGATCAGTGCCTCCTCCTTCACTACAAGGGAGAGCACGCTCTCCCCGACCCTGACATTCCCCCAGGCCTCGCTGACCAACCTGGAGACTATCTTGGAGGGCATCAGCACCGAGACTCCCCGCTCCCCACTGCCAACCACCTCCATGCCGAGCGATGAGAGCTTGTTCACGTCAAGCGCCTTCACCACATCATTGGGAACCACCAACAGGACCTTGGGATAGCCCTGATCGTACTTCCACCCGCTCATCGGGTCGTAGGCAGCTACTATGCCCGTTGGAGCCACCATATAGCTGTTCACGCTCATTATCAGTGCGCCAGAAAGCCAAGCCCCGGATAGGGCAAGCAGGGACAGGACGATCTTGCCCCTAACCCCTATCTTGTTCCAAGCGAACACCAAGAAGTATATGAAGATTATCTCTATCAAGAAAGCGAATATCTCGGCGTAAAGTGGGAAGAATATGTACCTGCCCGCCGCCTCCAGCAGGTTCGGCCATATGACCACCAGACCGAACTCGCTCAGGGTGCCAGATGCCGCGCCTACCGCGAAAACTATCCCGAGAGATTTGGCCATCGTCCTAGCTATCCTCTCCCATCTTCCGTCCTTGCTCCTCGCATAGAGTAGCAGGGTCAGCAGGAGCATGAAGGGTATGCCTAGGACGTACTGAAGGATCAGCCAGTGAAGCTCTATCCCGAATATGGAGAGGATCCTGTCCAGCGGCGCGGGGTAGTTCAGCCATTGTGAGAGGAGGTCCATATAGACAACCACCTCCCGTCGGAATAACACCCAAACAATTCCATAAATTATAAACATTATGTTAGAAAAATGAACCAAAATTAACTAATGTGATATAAGATCGATGAGTCACCGCGAATCATCCAGGGTCTTCGGGCGATGAAAACAAAGGGGGCTCTGAGGTTTGACTTCGTGCCATCAAAAATGGTTTTAAGCTGCTGACTCGAGCATTCTGAGGGATCCATGCAGGTAATAAGGTCACTCGACGAGGTTGAAGTGGGGAAATTTCACTATTTGATACTCCTGACGGCCTCCTTGGTCTACTGCTTCACCGCAATGGACGTGATGCTCATCGCAGCTCTGGTAGGTCCTATAGCCAGGGAGTGGAACCTGGATACGATGACGATCGGCTACCTGATGAGCTCCGGATACGTTGGCATGTTCCTCGGCGCTCTCCTCTTCGGAAGGCTGGCCGACATCGTGGGAAGGAGGAAGGTCTTGATCATCGTGCTGGTGATGGAGTCGGTGTTCACGGCCGCCTGCGGCCTGGCTCAGGACGTGAGCTCCCTCTACATCCTCAGGTTCCTGGCGGGAGTGGGGTTGGGTGGGGCCCTACCGCAGCCCGGCGTCTACGTGTCCGAGTACACACCCAAGGGGAGAAGGGGGCTATTTCTGGGATTGGTGGAGACTAGCTGGGTTTACGGGGTGATAATCTCTCTTCTGATCCCATACCTCTTGCTCCCATCTCTCGGATGGAGAGCCACGTTCTCTATAGCCCTTCTACCCCTCTCAACGCTACCTCTGGTCGTGCTCTACCTCCCTGAGAGCATAAGGTTCCTTGTGGCCAAGGGCAGGGTGCGCGAGGTGGAGAGGATCCTGCTGACTCTAGGCATTAGGAGCGCTCCGGGGGGATGGGAGCAGGCTGAGATCAGGAGATACAAGATAAAGGATCTCCTGTCCGGGAGATACGCTAGAAGGACCCTGCTGCTCTTCATACTGTGGGGGGGACTCATCTACACCTATCACGGCATATTCCTCTGGCTGCCCACCATATACTCGAGGCAGTTCGGGCTCGGCGACGTCACCTCCCTGAGGTGGACCCTGCTCGTGACCCTCTTCCAGATCCCGGGCTACTACTCGGCATCCTTCCTCCTCGACAGGATAGGGAGGAAGAAGGTTTTAGCGATATACCTGACGGCGGCAGGCATCTTCTCAGCCCTGCTCAGCCTGAGAGTGGATCTAATTTGGGTGTTTGCCTTCAGCTCTCTCATATCCTTCTTCAACCTCGGTGCCTGGGCCGGGCTCTACGCCTACACCCCGGAGCTCTATCCTACAGAGATAAGGGGCAGCGGTTCCGGGGCAGCTGCTAGCTTCGGCAGACTCATAGGGATAGTGGCTCCCTCGATAACCGCATATCTGTTCGCTACCACTGGGATATCCGGTCCGTTCGCCGTCTTCTCACTGGTCCACCTGCTGGCGGGGCTGGCCGTGGCCGTCATGGGTGTCGAGACTATGGGTAAAACTTTAGAGGAAATATGAGATTTTTGGAAATATTTATCAAAAATGTCAAATTTCATTAATATTCTATTTTCATTTTTCAAATTATGTTAAATAATATACCAGCAATTGAAGACACTCGCATCCAAACTTATTTAAAGCGACGGCTAACATGCCCACGAGAGGAGGGTGAAATTGAAGCCCACGGGCCCGACGAATCCCAGGCTGGTGAGGATGATAAAGAACCTGGAGACGGCCTCCAGGGTGAATGAAGCACCTATATGGAGGGCCGTAGCTGAGAGACTCAAGAAACCAACCAGGAGGAGGGTTGAGGTGAATCTGTGGAAGATAGAGAGATATGCGGATGGCGTAGCTGCGGTCATAGTCCCAGGGAAGGTCTTGGGTGAGGGGGAGATCAGGAGATCCGTGATAGTCGCGGCCGCCGGCTTCACCAGATCCGCGAGGAGAAAGATAGAGGAAGCCGGAGGGAAAGCGCTCCTGCTCGATGAATACGCTGAGCTGAATCCTAAGGGTTCTCACACGAGGATAGTGACATAGGTGGTGAGGATGAGGTTCGATTTGGTGATAGATGCCGAAAACAAGATCCTGGGTAGGATAGCCTCACTGGCGGCGAAGGAGCTGTTGAAAGGTAAGAGGGTAGCCATAGTGAACGCGGAGAAGGCGATCATAACCGGCAACCCCCAGACGATCCTGAGGAAATATCAGACCAGGAGGTCGATACAGAGCAGGATAAACCCGAGGATGTCGCCGGTCCAGCCCAGGACCCCCGACAGGATCGTCTGGAAGACTGTCAGGGGCATGCTTCCGATGAAGAAGGCCAAGGGGAGGGAGGCCCTGAGGAGGCTCAGGGTGTTCATAGGGGTCCCGGATGATCTGGTCAACGTCGAGAAGGATGCCGTGATAAGGGGGGACGAGAGGGAATACATTAAATACACGGTGGACTCCCTGAGACCGAAGAAGGGCAGGGGCTACGTGACCGTGCTCTGGCTGTCCAAGCAGCTGGGATGGAGGGGTGCCGAGAATGTCGCCTAGGGCCAAGGAAGGGATTTACGCCCTGGCCTCGGCCAGGAGGAAAACGGCGAGGGCCATGGCCACGATCAGGAGGGGGTCGGGAAGACTTTACATCAACGGCCTGCCAGTTGAGGCCTTCGCGCCTAACGAGTTCGTTAGGATGAAGATACTCGAACCGCTCTGGTTGGCGATGGACTACGTGAAGGACATAGACATACACGCCTGGGTCAAGGGAGGTGGCTTCATGTCTCAGGCCGACGCCGTCAGGATGGCCATAGGGAGGGCCCTGATCAGTTACACCAAGAGCGATCACCTGAGGGAGCTGTTCAGGGAGTACGACAGGACCATCCTGAAGGGAGATCCCAGGCAGACTGAGCCCAAGAAGTACGGAGGAAGGAGCGCCAGGGCCAGGTTCCAGAAATCTTATAGGTAACCCCCCAGGCGATCCGGAGGTGATGACATGTCCGTCACCAGGGGTAGCGCGGGTGATCTGAGGAAGGGAAGTTATGTGATCTTGGACGATGAGCCCTGCGAGGTCTTGGACGTCTCCAAGTCGAAACCCGGGAAGCATGGCTCGGCCAAGGTCAGGGTGGAGGCCAGGGGGATATTCGACGGTAGCAGGAGATCCAAGATATTTCCAGCCGATGCCATCGTCGAGATACCAATAGTTGATAAGAAGACGGCGCAGGTGATAAACGTTTACGGGAATGTGGTGCAGCTGATGGACCTGGAGACATACGAGACATTCGAGCTGCCCCTACCCGATGATCAGGAGCTGGCTTCTAAGCTCCGGAGCGGGGTGGAAGTTGAGTACTGGGAGTCCATGGGGAAGAGGAAGATAGTCAGGACGAGAGGTGGCGTGTAGTTAGTTGGTCCTGGAGAGATTAGGCAGCTCCCTTAGGAACGCTGTCAGCAGGATGATGGGAAGATCCGTCATAGATGAGGCTACAATCAACGAGTTCGTCAGGGACGTCCAGAGGTCTCTGATAGAGGCTGACGTGGACGTGAAGCTCGTTCTTGAGATGAGCAGGAGGATCAAGGAGAGGACCCTGAGGGAGGATCCTCCACCCGGCTTCAGCAGGAGGGACCTCGCGGTAAAGGTTCTTTACGACGAGCTGACATCCCTTCTGGGCAGGAAACCGGCTGAGATCCCCGTTGAAACCAAGAAGACTAATGTGATACTCATGGTGGGTATAGAGGGATCGGGCAAGACGACTACGGTCGCTAAGCTAGCTAAATGGCTGTCCAAGAGGTTCGGTAAGGTGGGGATCATATCGGCTGACGTGATAAGACCGGCATCTAAGCTTCAGTTGGAGCAGCTGGTCGGTCCGGAGGTTCCCGTTTACTGGAAGGACTCTAGGGATCCCCTGGAAATAATGAGGGAGGGGTTGGAGTTTTTCAGGAGGGAGAAGTACAACTTCGTGTTGATAGACACCGCCGGGAGGCACAAGGATGAAGCTGGCCTCATGGATGAGCTTGAGAGATACTACAGGGCGATAAAACCGGACCTGGTTATCCTAACGATAGACGGGACGATGGGGCAGGCGGCTTACTCCCAAGCCAAGGCCTTCGCTGAGAGGATCCCGGTCGGCGGGGTCATAGTCACTAAGCTGGACGGTGCCGCCAAGGGGGGCGGGGCCCTATCATCGGTGGCCGCGTCAGGAGCCCCGATACTCTTCATAGGGACTGGAGAGCGGGTGGATGATCTGGAGAGGTTCGACCCCAACAGGTTCGTCTCGAGGCTGCTCGGCGGCGGCGACTTTGTTGAGCTCGCAATGAGGGTGGAGGAGGCCTTCAGGGAGAGCAAGCTGCTGGAGAGGATCTCAAGGGGAAGGTTCGATCTGGAGGACTTCAAGGAGTATCTCAAGCAGATGAGGGGAGCGGGTCCCTTGGATAAGCTCCTCGAGATGATACCGGGATTCGGCTGGAAGATACCTCGCCAGGCGATCGATGAGGATGAGATTGAGAGGTGGATAGCGATCGTGAACTCGATGACCCCGGAGGAGAGGAGGGACCCATCAATCATAAGGGGATCGAGGATCGAGAGGATAGCCAGAGGATCGGGAGTGACCGCGAAAGATGTCAGGAGGATGCTGAAGTCTTACCATCAGATCAGGAGGATGATGGAGTCCATGTCATCCATGTCCAAGGCCAGGAGCCTGTTCAGGAGGATGGGAGTCAGTGGATGATCCGGTGGATCTGATCATCGAGAGGGAGGGGGCCCTCTGCGAGTTCTGCGAATCCAGCCTGAGGGGGGAAAGGGTGGAGCAAGTGGTCAGGAGAATGGAGGACTCCCTTAGGTCCGGAGAGTCCCACTTCAGGGAGGAGTGCTCCCTCTGCGGCGGCATCATAGGGAGGGAGGTGGTGGGTATGGTAAGGGAGGCCCTGAGGAGGCTGGAAGACCTTGAGGTCGAATCCTTGAAGGTGAGCGTGATCCTTCCTGTTGAGGTGATGGAGAGGGAGGATAGGGTGAGGGCCAAGTACGATCCTCCCAGGATGCGCTCCGTCAAGCTGACACTCATAAAGTCGCTTGACAGGGTCATGGGGCTCCTCTCCGGGAAACCGATAGAGGAAAATGCCTCAGCGATGATCCTCTTCGACTTCAGGAGGGGTGAGGTCTCCATCAGATCATCGCCTGTGTTCATCTTCGGCAGATACAGGAAGCTGGAGAGGGGGATATCCCAATCCAGGAGGAAGTGCGCTGAGTGCGGTGGGAGGGGTTGCGAGAGATGTGGGTGGAGGGGTAAGGTGGCGCAGGGGAGTGTTGAGGGTATAGTTGGAGAGGTCATGAGGGAGTTCTTCCTGGCGGACGATTACGTGCTTCACGGCGCCGGCAGGGAGGACGTGGATGCCAAGATGCTGGGAAGCGGGAGACCCTTCGTGATGGAGCTGATCAACCCAAGGAGGAGGCACGTCGACCTGAGCGAGCTCGAGAGGGAGATAAACGAGAGGGCCTCCGGGGCCGTGGAGGTCTCCGACCTGAGGTTCTCCGATAGGGATGAGGTCAGGGCTCTGAAGGAGAGTTCTTCAGCCACTAGAAAGCTTTACAGGGCCTTGGTTGAGGTGGAAAGCGATGTGAGCGAGGAGGAGCTCGAGAGGCTCAAGGAGAGGCTTGAGGGTGCCATCGTGAGGCAGAGGACCCCCACGAGGGTGCTCTGGAGGAGATCCGATATTGTTAGGATAAAGAGAGTATATGAAGTTGACATTAAGATGATAAATAGTAGAAAATTTGAACTATATGTGCTCTGTGACGGGGGACTTTACGTCAAGGAGCTCGTCAGCGGGGATGGTGGGAGGACCAGCCCCAGCGTCACCGAGTTGCTGGGGAAAAAATCTTTTTGTAGTGAACTCGACGTACTCGGGGTGATGGTTCCGCTAGGCGAAAGGTGATGTCACATGGGTAGAAGATCCTTCGGATTCCTTTACAGGTCTAGGAACTTCCTCTCCAAGACTCCTCGTGAGAAGGGGAGACCCTCTCCTGCTAAGTTCCTCAAGGAGTTTGAGGTTGGCGAGAAGGTGGTGATAGACGTCGAGCCCTCTGTGAGGAGGGGCATGCCCCACAGGAGGTACCAGGGCAAGGTCGGCGTCGTGGTGGGCAGGAGGGGGGATGCCTACTTGGTTGATGTTAGGCTGGGAGGGAAGACCAAGCACTTAATAGTGCTGCCCGTGCACATCAAGAGGCACTCGGGATGAGCGCGATGACCTCGACAGAGCCCGTGAACAAGAGACCTCTCACGCTGGCCGAGGTGAAGGCCCTAGTGTTCGACAAGTGGACATCTTCCGTGGAGTCCCTCACTATAGATCAGAGGAGGCTCCTCACGTACCTCGCTAAGTTCACGAAGGTCTCGGATCCGAAGAGGGCCCGTGATGTCGTTGAGGAGATCGTCAGGAGATTCGGGCTGAAGGAGGAGCATGCCGTCATGCTTGTTAACATCCTCCCGGACGATGAGGAGGAGCTGAGGGCCTACCTCTTCAAGGATTATCCCTTGCTCACGCAGGAAAATTACAGGGAAATGCTTAACTTATTAAGGTCCCTCAAGGAATAGGTTTGGGATAGAAGAGCTGGTGTCAGGGATGTGGAGGATCGCGCAGGGGAAGAGGAGGCCTCACGATAGCTGGGCTTACGTCCTTTACGTCGATGAGGCTAGGAGGAGGGTTCAGCTGATAGGGGACAGGTACTTCATACTCATGGAGTTCGCCCTGAGGCCCAACGTGAACGTCAACGTTTTGGACAAGGTTTACGTGGGCAAGGGCCCGAGGAGGGAGGTGAGCAAGTTCATCAGGTACTTAACTTACGAGGAGCTCTCTCCCACGGCTAAGATGCTCTTGGAATCCGTGGTATCCAAGATAGTTGTGGAGGGGGAGCAGTTCTTCGTGAACCTATTCAATGAGAGCCTTCCCCTCACCACGAGGCTCCATCAGCTGGAGCTATTACCCGGTATAGGTA
Organism: Candidatus Korarchaeota archaeon NZ13-K; assembly: GCA_003344655.1. NCBI lineage: Archaea > Thermoproteati > Thermoproteota > Candidatus Korarchaeota archaeon NZ13-K. The sequence goes on along the minus strand of MAIU01000006.1, from coordinate 23,105 downwards.
AGAAGACCCTGCTCAAGATACTTGAGGAGAGATCCAAGAAGCCCTTCTCCAGCTTCTCGGACATCGCAGAGAGAACGGGCATAAAGGACCCGGCGGACCTCATCGTCAAGAGGGTCCTGGACGAGCTGGTGGGGAAGGACAAGTATCACATACTGGTGGCCCCCAAGGATGTGTTGGAGCTGGAGGAGGAGGTCTATTGATCAGGCGAGAACCCTAGTTCCTATCTCACCGTTCAGGGCCCTTAAAAGATCCCCCTTCTTACGATAACCGGCTATCCTGACATCAACGCCCATCTCAGCGAGCCTGAAGGCCATCTCCAGCTTCCCCCTTATGGAACCGGTGGCATCCTCCTCCATCCCGCTCAGCCCGCTGAGGAACTCCCTCCTCACCGTGGGGACGACCCTGCCCCTCCCGTCCAGGACACCCGGCAGGTTCATCAGGTAGATGACCCTCCTCAACCCGAGTTCCAGTAGGTGGAGCGGTATCTCGTCCGCGGAGAGCACGTAGACGCCCCTCTCGCTATCCGGTATCAGGTCACCATGCGTCAGGGGCACCAGGCCGGAGTCGATCAGGCCCCTCAGCTGGTCGACCTGGCACCTCACTATCCCGCGATCCCTGATGAAAACAGCTCTTGCTGGAAATGGAGCTACAGGAATTCCTTCCTCAAGCATTATCTTGGATATTGCCAAGTTCAGCTCGCTAACACCCACCATCGTCTCGGAAGCCCCCAAGCGGTTGCTCTCGCTCATCCCAGCTTTGAGCCCATGCCTGAGCACGGGTCCATGCCCGTAGGGCCCGGCGCCGTGCGATAGGAATATCTTAAACCTCCCAGCTACCTCGGCCAGATCCTTGGCTAGATCCCTGACGATACCTTCCCTTATCTCCCTCCTCCCCTCCCTCTTCGGGGTCACTAGGGATCCGCCCAGCTTCACGTAGAGCACGATCAGTCCGGGTGCAACAGTTTATAACGGTGAAGCTGGATCCATTCCGGATGAATGATTCGGTCTACGTGCTGAGCTCGGATGTGCTCATGCGATCCCTCATAAGGTACGAGCCAGGCCACTCTCTGATAAGGGGATCCAAGCTCATAATACCGGAGGAGATACTCTCGAAGCTTGAGGAAGAGGCGTCCAAGGGGGACAGGTTCAGCGTCGGTGCTCTCGGGGAGATCATCTGGTTGCAGGAGCTGCAGGGGGAGGGTTACATAGAGGAGGTGAGGATCGAGGGTCACAGGGGCAGGGGTGTGGACGCTCTCTATGAGATCGCGAAGAGATACTCCGCCAAGGTCCTCTGCGGGGACAGGATAACCACGCTTTCCCTGAGGGCCAGGGGGGTCGATGTCCTCTACATAGGCCCCAAGATGGACGGGCTGAGGATCTACGATTACTTCGATGAGGAGACGATGAGCGTTCACCTCAAGGAGGGGGCGCCTCCCATGGCTAAGAAGGGCCGCCCCGGGAACTTCAACCTGGTCAAGCTGTCCGAGAGGAGGCTCGAGGAGTTTGAGGTCAGGACGATGGCTTATGAGATAATCGAGAGGGCTAAGACGGGGCCAGATGCTTTCATAGAGGCAATGTACGATGACGCCTACCTGATCCAGCTGGGCAATCTGAGGGTCCTGATAGCCTTCCCCCCATTCTCGGACGGCATAGAGATCACCGCTGTGAGACCCCTGGTGAAGGTGACGCTAGATGATTACGATCTGAGCGATAAGCTGAAGAGAAGGCTGAGCGAGAGGGCCGAGGGGATCCTCATAGCCGGACCCCCGGGCGCCGGGAAGACGACGTTCGCGAGCGCCTTGGCCGAGTTCTACAGGGAAAAAGGAAAGATAGTGAAGACATTGGAGTCCCCAAGGGATCTTCAGGTGGGTCCAGAGATCACTCAGTACGGGAAGCTCGCGGGCACCTTTGAGAACACAGCGGATCTGCTTCTCCTGGTCAGACCGGATTATGTGATATTCGACGAGATGAGGAAGACCCAGGATTTCAAGATATTCGTCGATATGAGGCTCGCGGGCGTGGGAATGGTCGGTGTCGTTCACTGCGGTTTCCCGATAGAGGCCATTCAGAGGTTCATAGAGAGGGTGGATCTGGGTGTGCTGCCGCACGTGGTTGACACGGTGATCTTCATAAGGGATGGGAGGATAGAGAAGGTCTACTCGCTTAAGATAACCGTGAAGATGCCCACCGGTATGAAGGACGTGACCCTGGCGAGACCCGTCGTACTGGTGAAGGACTTCGAGACGGAGACCGTTGAGTACGAGATATACACGTTTGGAGAGGAGGTCATAGTGATGCCGGTGGCTTCCAGGGAAGGGGTTGAGGAGGAGGCCTCCGCCAGGTTCAGGCTGAAGAGGAGGAAGCACACCATAGTTATAGACCTCGGTCCCGCCATGGCAGACACTGAGGTGACGATATACGCGGGCAACAGGGAAGTGGCCACCATGATCACGGACTCCAGGGGGAGGCTGACCTTAGCCAGGAGCAGTCCGTTGGGGAGGAGGGTCATGGAGGCGATAAGGAACGATAGCCTGAGAGTTGTCCCGAGTGAGAGAAGCGAGGAAGATTACGAATTCTCTGGGGAGTGAGTCACCCGTTCCTCCCCAACATCCTCACCCTTCCCTCGAAGTCCATCTCCATGAGCAGGTTGAGCGAGGGCTTCGGGACGAGCTGCTTCCAGGAGTCATCCCCCCTGAGGATGAGCTCCCTTATCTTCGTGGCCTCGTAGATCTCCCTCTTGAAGAAGGGCACGTTCTCCACATGAACCCCAACCTCCCTGAGGCATCTGATCGTCTCTGGATCGTTGGAGAAGGCAACATCTATCTTAGGGACTCTATCAAGAACTATGAGACCCCATTTCTCGTCAGCGGACTCCGTGTCAGGTATGCAGGTTATTGAGATCCTCTCCATCGGGAAGCCCTCCCTCCTCAGGGTGACCACTATTATCTCCATCCTCTCCCCTGCCGAGAGCGGGTTCCTGGGCTGGCAGCAGAACTGGGAGCTCCCTATCCCTATTACCAACTCCTCAGCCCTTGATAAGGCGTACCTGAACAGGTGGAGGTGCCCATAATGGAGGGGTTGAAACCTGCCGACCACAAGAGCTCTCCTGAACATGGTGGACACCCGGGGTCAGCTCCCTCATGGAATCACGGATCCTTGGAGTAACTCCTCCTCATCCCCCGGCGAGCCTCAACGGCTACCTTTTAAATCTTCCCTATCATCCTCTCCGGATCCTAAGATGTCCGTTATGATCCGCTCGACCTCAGATTCATCCAAGTCAGCCTCCAAGAGCTGGTAACTTGAGTAACCCTCCTTCCTTTCCTTGATGAGGCTCCCCTCCAGCATTATGGCCCTCCTGAAGGGATGCATCTCAACCTCCACGAAGGCCCTCACCAGGTTCTCGACGGTCGCCTCCTGAAGCACTATGGCACCGTTACTGAGCTCTATGATGACCCTCTTGTGCAAATGCCCCCTGGGGACACCTATTAGGATCCTCTTGACGTCCCTGTTCCTGATGATTAGGGTGAACCTCTCGTTCAGGCTGTCGATGATCTCCCTCGCGGAATCCGAGAGGGGGAGCCCTCCGACCCTGCCAATGTCGACCCACCTCACCTCCTTCACACCGCCCCCGGGCTTGAGCCTCCCGGATCTCGGGACGCAGAGGTAGGCCAAGCGAAGCAAGTGCTTTTGAGAGGACTCCATGGGGGAATCCCGTGAGTGTATGACTCTGATGACATCAACGAGCATTCCGGTTTCACTCACTATCCTCTCCCTCAGGGATTCTGAGAAGGCCCTTCCGGGATCGGCCTCACCCCCCGGGAGGGACCAGGCGCTCCCTCCCTTCTCCCTGACCAGGAGGATCCTCTCCCCCCTGATTACGACACCCCTAAGTTCCACTACCAGGTCGATGGGAGCCATCAGCCCCTCACTAGGGATGTGAGGGAGGAGAGCAGCTTAAGGGATGCGCCTATCGCGGTCGCATACTGAGGATCCGCTGGGGAGATCATCCTCCCTCCGAAAAGGCTGATCGGTCTCTTTATGGCCTCCACCACCAGATCGTAGGACGCGAGTCCTCCGACGAGAACTATTCTATCCTCCAACCCCACGGACTTTGCGGCGAATAGGGAGACGACCCCTATGACCTGTCCCACCATGTTTATCAGGGCAGCAGCTATGTCCTCTGGCCTATTGTGATCCCCAACCTTTCCGAAGTTGGAGGCGGTGGCCTCAGCATCGAGTTTCCCTATGGGTCCTCCGACTATGTCTCCAACCGTGAGATCAACGTTCTTTGAGCTCCCTCTTTCAGCCAACTCAAGCAGAGATTCCACGGACGATCTTCCGAGTATTAGCTTGCTCAATCCCAGTAGAGTTCCAGCTCCCACGCCCGTTCCTCCCAGATGCCTCACCTGATATCCCGAGTCCCTCCTCCTGACCTCGACCACCGCGGTTCCGGTGCCCGCGCTCACTACCACGCACTCCTCGAGCCCCGCCAGGAATGCTCCTCCCCTCCCTATGGCCTCAATCTCATCCACCTCGATCAAAGGGAGTCCGAAGATTCTGTCAGGTAGGGATCTCGACCTGCCGCCGCTCACGGCTATGGAGGAGAGATCACCTATGTTCAACCCCATCTCAGTAACTATCCTGCCGATCGCGCCCGCCGCCGCGGCCAGGGGATCCGAGGACACCACCACGACCCTGTGGAGGACCCCCCTCTCCGACAGCAACACGCCCTTGCTTGTGGTTCCACCCATGTCGAGGCCTATGATGAGCATGGCAGTCACCTCATGCCCTCCTGACGGCGCGGACGATTGGGGGCACCAGTATCAGGACGAATGGGAGCTCCCAGGCGAATGTGACGAAGGATATCGTGAGGGCTGCCGTCAGTGAGAGTGGTGTTAGGCTCGTTTGGAAGGGCATTGGAAAGTACTGGCTCCAGAGTAGCAGCCCGAAACCTATTATGAGGTGCCCCACGATGAGGCTGAGCGTTGAGGCGGCAAGGTACCTTCTCAGGGAGTACCTCTCTCCCCCCGCCAATCTCCCCATCAGGTAGAAGCAAGCGAAGTTCGATGTCACGCCGACGCTCAGGCTGAGGAGCGCGTTACCGTGAGTGGCCACGTCTGATAGGAATATGCCTATGGCGGCCGATAGACCACCGACCCTTCCCCCGTAGAGGCAGGAGAGCACGGCAGGTATCACGACCGCTGGCCAGAACCTGACGCCGTAAAAGGTGAGTCCCAGCCAGCTGACGTAGCCCAGCAGCGCGTAGAGGGCTCCGCCCACCGCTGATACGGCCACTTCCCTCAGGTTCATCGGGCTAGCCCGACCCCAACAAATTAAAGCTTGCCCTGGGTTCGGTGGCCCCTCAAGTGAACCTTGATCCCATCCCCCTCGAGCTCTATTAGGGCATAATCACCCCTCTGCAGGGGACCAGGGTTCACTACGACGGTCCTGCCCATCCTCTCCACCCCTCTGGACTCGTGCACGTGGCCGCACACACAGATCAGGGGGGTCATCTCCTCTATGTAACCCCTGAGGGTCCTGGATCCGATGTTGATCCCGGACCTCACACGGTCCAGGACCCCGAACGGGGGCGCATGCGTGAGGAGGATCTCGACCCTCCCGATCTCCTTGAGGAATGATGAAATCTCCTCCTCCGAGAACTCTATCCTTGTCGAGAAGGGGGAAATTGTTCCTCCCCCCACGCCACCGATCGAGTAACCACCCAAGCGGGATCTCCTCGCGTGGAGGTTGAGGCAGCCCTCTATCTCAGGCTCATCCAGAAGCGCCTTGGGATCCATGTTACCCGGAACGAAGAAGACAGGAGCTCCCAAGCCGCTCAGGGATCTGAGCAAATCCCTAACGTCTTCCATGCTCCCATTTGATATGTCCCCAGCGAGGAGTACTGCGTCGAAGCTCTCCCTCCTTAGGGGATCCAAGGAGGCCTTGGAGGAGTGCAGGTCCGAGATGGCGAGCAGTTTCATAATTAAGGGGGAGTAAGGTGTCAATTTAAGGATTGAGGGTGCCCGATGAGGAGGCGCGTCCTGAGAGTGACTGAGGGAATTCCTCTCATGGGATCTGTGGCTTTCGGCCTGATAGACAGAGGAACCAATGTCATTCAGGTGAGACCGGTCTCCTCGTGTCCGCTGTCGTGCATCTTCTGCTCCACGGATGCGGGTCCTCGTTCCAGAACGAGGAGAACTGAGTACGTGGTGGAACTGGAGCACCTGCTCAGATGGTTCAATAGGGTGGTGGAGGAGAAGGGGGTCTCCGATGTGGAGGCGCACATAGACACGGTGGGGGATCCGCTCACCTACCACGAAATAGTGGAGCTCGTGAGGAGGCTGAGGGAGATCCCTGAGGTGAGCGTGATATCCATGCAGACGCACGGACCCCTGCTCACAAGGGGGCTGGTGGATGAGCTGGCGAGGGCCGGGCTGGACAGAATCAACCTGAGCGTGGACTCCCTCGATGAGGGAAAAGCCAAGTACCTGGCCGGCTCCAGCTGGTTCAGCGTTGGAAAGGTGCTTGAGGTGGCGAGGAGAATAGCTGAGAGCCCCATAGATCTCCTGATAGCTCCGGTCTGGGTTCCGGGGTTGAACGATGAGGACATGCCGCGGCTGATAGAGTACGCGCTGAGGGTGGGGGCCGGCAGGAGGTGGCCCGCGCTCGGGATCCAGAAGTACGAGGCCTATAAGGGTGGGAGGAAGCCCAAGGGAGTGAGGCCCATGAGATGGAGCGATTTTTACAGGAGTCTGATGAAATGGGAGGAGGAATTCGGCGTGAAGCTCATACTTAAGCCCGAGGACTTCTCGATAAGGAAGACGAGGCCATTGAGCTCACCCATGGTCAAGGGAGAGGTCCTGAACGTCAGGGTGATCGGGGAGGGATGGAAGTCCGGTGAGACCCTTGCGATCGCTAGGGACAGGGTGGTGACCGTGTTGGACGCGCCACCCGTCCCCCCTGGCTCCCAGATCAGGGTCAGGGTGATAAGGGACAGGGACAACATATTCTACGCCAGGTTCATCGGTAGGGGTGTGTGAGGTGAGCTGCCCAGTCATGCTTATGTTTGGCGGGTGACCATGCCCTGAGGTGAGGGAAATGGAGATAGCTCTCTCAAAGGGGGAGATGGAGCTCCTCGAGAGGTTGAGGCTGATCGGTGGGAGGGCGAGAGCGGAGGATCTGGGAATGGATAAGAGCAAGGTGATGGCCCTGGCGGAACTTCTCAAGGAGAAGGGACTTGTTGAGATCAGGGAGAGGAGGAGGAAGGTTCTCAGACTCACGGAGAGGGGTCTGAGGCATGCCAAGGAGGGCCTCCCGGAGGAGAAGCTGGTAGGGCTCCTCAAGGAGAGGGGAGGGAGGGCGAGGATAAGCGAGCTCCTACGCTCAATTGAGGAGAGCGAACTGAATGTGGCGATAGGTGAGGGGAGGAGGAAGGGAATAATCGACGTTGAGGGCTCAGATGGTGAGATCTCGCTGACCCTGGTCTCCGAGGAGGTTCCGGAGAGGACCATATTGAACGAGGTGGCCATGAGGGAGGTGGAGGAGACGGAGGTCGATGGGGGGCATCTGAGGAGCCTGATCAGGAGGGGGCTTGTTCGCGTGGAGGAGTGTGCGGAGACGGAGATCCTGCTAACGGAACTGGGGTTGAGTGCGGCATCAGGCAGGTTGAGAGTCGTTGAGGAGATCGGGAAGCTGAATAGAGATGTGATAGTGACGGGGGAGTGGAGGAGGAAGAGGCTCAAGGCCTACGATGTTAGGGCGAGGCCCCCCCTGACGTATCCCGGCAAGCCCCATCCCTACGTCCAGTTCCTCGAGGAGGTCAGGGAGATACTCATAGGCATGGGGTTCGTTGAGGTCAAGAGCCCGATAGTTGAGAGCGAGTTCTGGAACTTCGACGTCCTCTTTCAAGCCCAGGATCATCCAGCTAGGGAGGTGCATGACTCCTACAAGGTCGCCTACCCCAGGATGCCCGCGGACCTGTCCAAGTACGGTGATCTGGTGACTAGGATAGCCAAGACGCACGAGGACGGGTGGATAACAGGATCCAGGGGATGGGGATATGAGTGGAGCTTCGATATAGCGAGGAGGCTGATACTCAGATCCCAAACGACTGCCGCCTCAGCTAGATCCCTGGCTGGGGGGCTGGAGGTGCCCAGCAAGATATTCGCGATAGACAAGGTTTTTAGGCCGGAGGCGCCGGATAGGACGCATGCGGTTGAGTTCCACCAGTGCGAGGGTGTGGTGCTCGCTGAGGGGATGAACGTCAGGCACCTGATGGGATTTCTAGCTGAGTTCTCCAGGAATCTAGGGTTTAGGGAGGTGAGATTCAAGCCGGCCTACTTTCCCTTCACAGAGCCGAGCGTTGAGGCTTACGTCAAGCATGAGGGGCTCGGCTGGATCGAGATAGCGGGTTCTGGGCTCTTCAGGCCGGAGATGCTCATCCCCCTGGGCTACGATTACCCAAGGGTTCAGGCCCTGGCCTGGGGGATAGGCATCGGGAGGCTGGCCATGATCAGGCTGGGACTGGAGGACATAAGGGATCTACATTCCCAGAGTTTGGACTATCTGAGGAGAGCTCCGCTGGTTTGGTGATCGTCATGCCTGTGGTGAGCTTCAGTAGGAGCGAGTTGGAGAGGATCTGGAGGAGGATCGACGAGGAGGAGCTGATTGAACTCTTGGAGTTCACCAAGATAAACCTGGAGTCCTTCGGGGAGGAACTGGTGTTCGAGGTGACCTCCGATAGGATGGACTTGGTCACGCTGGAGGGGATAGTGAGGTGCCTGAAGGGGGTCTCCAACGAGGAGCTGGGCATCCCCAGATACCGGATGAGCAGGAAGGTATTCGATGTGAGGGTCGGAGATGGTGTAAAGAGAATAAGGCCTTATGTGGTGGCATCTCTCGTCAAAAACGTCGATTTAAGGACGGAGGAATCCCTCATAGCTCTCATAGAGGCCCAAGAGAAGATACACGACACCCTGGGCAGGAAGAGGAGGAGGGTAGCCATAGGCCTCCACGACTTCTCAAAGATAAGACCGCCGGTGATCTATGACGCCAGGAGGGCGGAGGAGGTTCGCTTCATTCCGCTCGGGGAGTACGCTGAGATGAGCGCCAGGGAGGTGCTGGAGCAGACTGAGAAGGGGAGGGCCTACTCGCACCTGATAGAGAATCCGGAGGGGCTGGTCCCCCTGATAATGGACTCGAGGGAGGAGGTCCTGAGCATGCCGCCCGTGATAAACTCCGAGCTGACGAGGCTGACCCCCGGGATCAGGGACGTGTTCATAGACGTAACGGGAACTGACCTGAAAGCTATACGGTACGCTCTTGAGGTGATCTCCTCGGCCCTGGCCGAGAGGGGAGGGGAGATTTGCACGCTGGAGGTTCATTATCCGGACGGCACTGAGATGGAGACCCCAAGGCATGCCCCCGATGAGATGGAGGTGGACCTTGACTTCGTGAGGAGCATAGTTGGATTGAACCTCTCGAGCGACGAGGTCCTGCTCCAGTTGAGGAGGGCCAGGTTGGACGCCGAGGGCTCGGAAGGCAAGATCAGGGTCTCGATCCCTGGCTACAGGGCGGACTTTCTGCATCCCGTTGACGTCGTAGAGGAAGTTTCAATAACGCTGGGGTTGAATAGGATAGGATATGAGCTTCCAAGGAACGTCATGACAGTGGGCAGGCCCCACCCAGTTGAGAGCATCTCAAGGAAGGTCAGGATCCTGATGGTAGGCCTGGGCTACCAAGAGGTGCTGAATTACGTGATGACGGGCAGGAACTCGCTGTTCCACCTGGTGGGAAGGGATGAGAGGCCTGTGGTTGAGGTAGAGAATCCTGTCTCGGAGAACTACAGCGTTCTCAGGGATTCCCTTTTCCCTGGACTGCTGATCTTCCTATCGAACAACACGCACGCGAGATACCCGCAGAAGGTGTTCGAGATAGGCGATGTAGTTCTGGTCGATGAGAGGGCGGAGACGAGGGCCAGGGATGAGAGGAGGGTGGCGGCGGCATACGCGGACGACTCAGTCGGATTTGAGGACGTGTACTCACACCTAAAGGTGCTGTCAGACAACCTCTCACTTGAGGTGGAGCTGGAACCGAGGAGCGAGAGGCCCTTCATCGAGGGGCGTTGCGCCAGCATCTTGGCCGGAGGGGAGGTGATAGGCGTGATAGGGGAGGTGGATCCGGAGGTGCTCCTGAGGCTCGGGGTGACCGTCCCTGTGGCTCTATTCGAGATGAGAATTTAGAGGAGCCCCAGTACCTTCTGAAGTAGGAGGCCGCAGCTGGCTATGTCCCTCATGCTGACGACCTCGCAGGGGCTGTGCATGTACCTCAGCGGGACCGAGACCAGAGCTGTCTTAACCCCTCCTCTAGCGACCTGGATGACCCAGGTATCCGTTCCAGCACCTCTGAAGTCGGTCTCGTACTGATAGGGTATCTTGTTCTCCTCGGCCGCCCTCTCTATGAGCCTCACCACCTCCGGATGATATATGGGACCCTTGGCTATCACGGGGCCCCTCCCCAGGCTGAGCTTGAGGTCCTCCGGCAGCAAGGGCTGCTTGGCGAAGGTCACGTCCACGGCCAAGGCTATCTCCGGCTTCAGTTTGTAGGACATCATCTCGGCCCCCCTGAGGCCGACCTCCTCCTGAACTGTGGCCGTGAAGTGAACTTCCGCGTTGAGGTTCTCCCTGGTCTCCCAGCAGAGCCTCATGGAGTGGATCATCGATGATAGTCCGGCGGCATTGTCGAGTCCCGGAGAGGAGAAGAACTCCTCTCCCAACACTATTGGCTCATAATCCGGCAAACCGTACGTGCCAGGCTTTATCCCCATCTTCTCCACCTCTTCCCTACTGCTGGCCCCAACATCTATCACCAAATCCTTGATCTCAATCTTCTTCTCCTCCAACTCCTTGTAGACCTTCAGCAGGTGGGTTGGCACTGGTCCTATAACTCCCCTGACGATCCCGGTCTCGGTCAGTAACCTCACACGAGACCCGTAGAGGACCCTGGGATCCCATCCGATGCCATCGAACCTGAGGTAGCCGTCCTCGGTCACCTCCTTCACCATTATGCCTATCTGATCGACATGGGCTGCCACCATGACGCGCGGCTTCCCCCCAGGATTGATTATCCCCTCGACGTTTCCCCAGGGATCTATCCTCACCACATCACAGTAGGGCTCAAAAATCCTAGAGATCTCCGGAGCGAACATCGCTTCTCTCCCAGTGACCCTCGCCAGGGAGCTCAGCTTGATGAGGAGCTCCCTGATCTCCCTAAGAGGCTCCTCCAAGGGAATCACCCGGTCGGTCAGTTCGGGCATAATAATAATTAAGTGAGCCCGCCCGCTGATCGGGATGTCCTTCAGGATAAGCGATGTCAGGGCCAGGGAGGTGCTCGATTCCAGGGGGAACCCGACGGTCGAGGTCACCGTCAGACTGGAGGGTGGGGGCGTCGGAAGGTTCTCAACGCCCTCGGGGGCCTCCAGGGGGAAGAGGGAGGCCCTGGAGCTGAGGGACGGGGGGAAGTGGCTCAAGGGAATGGGCGTGATGAGGGCCGTGAGGAACGTCAATGAGATAATAAGGCAGTCCCTGATAGGCGTGGATGCGTCCCTTCAGTCCCTCGTGGACGATATACTCATTCAGCTAGACGGGACACCTGACAAGTCCAGACTGGGGGCCAACGCGATACTGGGCGTCTCAGTGGCCTCAGCTAAGGCGGTGGCTAACCAGCTGGGGCTTCCCCTCTACAGGTACCTGGGAGGGACCCTCGCCGGCGTCCTCCCGGTACCCCTGATGAATGTCATAAACGGGGGGAAGCATGCTGGCAATGAACTAGCGATACAGGAGTTCATGATAGCTCCTGTCAATTTCAGGAGCTTCAGGGAGGCCCTGTTCGCTGGAGTGAGCATATACATGGAGCTCAGGGATCTCCTGAGGGAGAGGTATGGGAGATCCGCCGTGAACCTTGGGGATGAGGGTGGCTTCGCCCCCCCTATGAGGAGAGTGGAGGAGGCCTTGGAGGCCCTGGTGAGCGCTGTGGAAAGAGCTGGCTACGATGGAGACGTGAAGCTGGTCCTGGACTGCGCGGCCGGCAATTTCTACATGAACGGCCTTTATGAGCTGGATGGCAGGTCAATGGAGAAGGAGGAGCTCACCTCCTTCTACGAGGACATCCTGGGAAGGTACCCGATAATGGGTCTGGAGGATCCGTTTCACGAGGATGACCTCGACTCCCTATCGGAGCTGACCAGGAGGTTCGGGGACAGGATCCTGCTCATAGGGGACGACTTCTTCGTCTCCAATGAGAGGTACCTGAGGAGGGGCATCGAGGCCGGCGCCGGAAATGCGATGATCCTGAAGGTGAACCAGGTGGGGACCCTGACTGAAGCCATGAGGACCGCGGCGCTCGCCTTCAAGCACGGGTACAGGGTGATAGTCAGCCACAGATCTGGTGAGACGACGGACACTTTCATCTCGGATCTCTCGGTCGCACTGAACTGCGGTTATGTGAAATCCGGAGCGCCGGCCAGGGGAGAAAGAGTGGCCAAGTACAACAGGCTGCTTGAGATAGAGGAGGAGCTAGGTCCCACGGCCAGGTTTCACTCCCCTGATCAGGTGGGCTAGGAAGAACTCCTCCTTCCTCATCTCCTTGTATATCTCGCTCAGAACCCATCTGTCCAGAAGAGGGAGCTCCTTATCCGTCAATATCCTAAATTTGGCCCTCCCCCTCAGCAGGGATGGCATCTTGCTGCCGCTGAGCAGGTCGTTGAGCAAGAGAGTAGCTTCGCTATATCTCCTCCTCCTGTACACGTACCACCTATCTCCCTCAATGAATGGACCACCGAAGCTATCCTCCGATCCCACGTAAGTACTTAGGAAGTTCATCTCCTCACCCGACCCAACAGGTGGACCTTGCCTCTTTTCGAGGGCAGGTAGGGTGAGGCTATATAGCTCGGCAGCCACCACTATGGATGAACGCTCATCCGTCCATCCGGAGACCCATATGGGACTGAATCCGTTCCTCTCAAGTTCATCTCCCAGTAGCCTCGCCAATCTCTTGGCTTGCGACCATAAGAGCTCCCTGCTTAGGTCCTCCAGTCCCCTAAGCTCCGCAACCAGGAGCCTGGTCCTCCTCAGGGAGAGCTCGCCCTCGAGATGCTGGAGGGGGCATCTACCCGCATCGCCCCTGAGCCCCCTGGTGAAGAACTCAAGATCGGGATCGCTCAGGAAGGACCTAGAGGCCACCTTGAACCTATTGAACTGGGTTTCGGTCAGCGCGGCTGCGGCGTTCCTCCTAGGATCGACGGGGTCTATGACGATCAGCGGTCCGTTGAAGGATGAGAGAGCATACTCCTCGTTGAGATGCCCCTCTATGTCGATGTAAACCCTAGGTCCCCATTTGACGGCCGACTCCAGCAGATTCAGGAAGCTACCGTAGTATATTATCAGGAGCTCGCAGAGGTATCCGCTGAAACCACCGACCCTCTCCTCAGCCCCGTAAGCCCCTATGGATTTCAAGAAGGCCTTAAGGAGCCTCACCTCCGTTGGGGATCTGAGCCTGGATCCGACGTAGGAGTTGTGCAGGGGGGTTCTGTCGACGGCGCTTATCACCCTTTCGCCGGGAGATATGCGATAGGCTGGGACTAGATCCACCTCGAAGCCTTTATAACTCACCTTAACGTAAGGATGCTCCGCGTAGTTCTGCTCATAATCTCCGAATGATTCCCTGGCTATCTCAACTATCAGGCTCCCCAGGACCTCTTTATCACCGATCTCCCTCGGAAAGAGCACAAAGACATCAAGTTCACGGTTGTTGGGAAGCCAAGTGTCCCTGACGGCTGAGCCAACAGGCACCACCTGTGCGTCGAGCCCCAGCCTTCTGACGGATCCCTCAACCCTCTCCAAGACCTCCTTCAGAGTCCCCTCTAGGAGAGACCTCTCCTCATCGGAGGGGGAGACCAGCAGCCTGGCTCTCTCAAGCACCTCCTCAAGCCTACTCGATGTTCGCGTGTCTCCTCGCAAGATCCTCCTCACTCTTCCCCATCAGCTCCACTATCTCCGCTATTAGCGCATCCAAGTATATCATCGCGCTGAGTTCAAAGAGCGTCCCGAGAGGTGTGAGCGGCTCATGTATCCCGAGTATCTGCCTCGTGAAGTAGTCTCTGCTCTCCTCCTCCGGTAGGATCCTGCCACCGATCTTAACTACGAAGTCCGCCAGCTTCCCCAGGCTCGAGTTGGGGTAGCTCGTGATCGCGATAACGTAAGCTCCAACGCTCTTGGCGACCTGAGCGGCCGTCACCGGAAACTTCGTCTCACCCGAGCCGCTCACCGCTATGAGGAGATCCCCCTTCTTCATGGATGGGGTCACCGTCTCGCCAACCACGTAGACCTGAAAGCCCACATGGAGGAGCCTCATCGCGAAGGCCTTCGCCACTAGGCCAGATCTGCCGGCTCCCACGACGAATATCTTGCCCTCCCCCATCGTCCTGAAGAGCGCCTTTATGAACATGCTCGCCGATTCCTCGTCAACTGACGACAGATTCTCCCTGACCACCTCTATCAACTTGCTAATCTTATCATTTATGGGCGTGCCCTATCACCCACCCTCGCCCGGCCAGATAACAAAATAACCTTTACCTGCCCCCAGAGCCTGTATGGATGAAGGGAGCGAGGGCCCCGCATCCAAGATGCTGGGAAAATTGATAGGTCTGATTCGGAGTATGGACGATTACCTTCATTCTCTACTCGATCTGGAGGACCTTAAGGAGATATCTAGGAGGTACGTCGTGACGAACAGTTTCGATAGCGTGCTAATGATTCTGGGGGTGATAGTGGGGAGCTACTCAACGGGGGTCTCGGAGCCCTCCGTAATCGTGGGGCTCATAAGCGCGGGAGCCCTATCCATCCTGCTATCCGGGTTCATTGGGACCTACATCTCGGAGAGGGCTGAGAGGGAGCTCAGGATAAGGGAACTGGAGAGAGCCGTTCTGATGGAGCTAGATGAAACCTTGATAGGTAAACTTGAGAGGGGGAAGGCCTTCATCATAGCCTTCATGAGCGGTGGAGTACCATCCCTCGTCGTGATGCTCCTCTCAATCCCATTCCAGCTCTGCAGGTATGGTTTCCTCAACATCGAGCATTCCTATCTCTCATCCGTGGCCGAGGCCCTGATCCTCCTATCTGTAATGGGAGCTTACCTCGGATCCCTCTCCGGGGGAAGTAAGCTGGCTTACGCATTGACCACTCTGGGGGCCGGGATTCTCTTGGTGGTGGTGGCGACTTGGCTGGGAGTGGCATAACAGCGCTCAGGCTCGCCTACCTGGGGTGGAGTTACCACGGTGTGGTCAGGCAGAGGGGAGTGCCCACGGTCGAGTCCGCGCTGGCTGAGGCCCTGGCCGAGCAAGGGATAACGGTGAGGCTGAGGTTCACCTCAAGGACGGACAGGGGGGTCTCGGCTCTGGATAACGTGGCCTTCTACAGGGGACCGCCCCCCAACGCATCCCTCCTCAACGCGAGGCTCCCCATGGATCTGGCCGTCTGGGCAGTCGCAAGCTCGGAGAGGGTCCCCAAGCCCACCATGAGGGTCTATTTATACGCGGTTCCCTTCAAGCTGGACAGGGTCCACGAGCTCCTCGAGACGCTTGGGCCCGATCAGACCGGGGCAGTTTCCGCTAGGAGGCTGGAGGTCGAGACTGGGGACAACTTCACGTACATCAAGGTTTACGGGAGGTCCTTCGGGAGGAACGAGGTAAGGAGGCTGGTTGGCAGGCTGATCGAGCTCTCGACGGGGAGGAGGATGGGGCTGGCCCCTCCCGAAGGCCTGATCCTGCTGAGAACAGTCACAGACCTTGAATGGAAGGAGGTATCTAGGAGGAAGCTCTTTCTCATGAGAAAAATTATCGAGAGAAGTATCTGGAGGCTGGAGGCGATGAGGGTTCTTCATCGTACGTTAGGGGCTACCTCTTTGTAGCTATTATGGTCCTGGTCTCCGGGACGTACCACCTCACCTTATCCCTGAACCACTTCCAGAACCTGGTGAACGAGTCCATGCTATCCGACTCCAGTATCATGACGCCGTTGTACTCAGTTCCCCAGGCGTGATCGTAAACTCCTATGAGCCTCACCTCCGGTGGCCACTCCCTCATCAGGTCCTCCCACTGCATCCTGGCCCTCTCCTCCTCATCCCTGCTCAACTCCTTGAGCTTGTACAGCACGATGTAGATGTAGCTGGGCATGCGAGCACCTCCAGGGGCTGGACGGGGGGAATTTATAAAAATATCTTTGATGCTTCCATCGGAGAGGCAAGAAATTTTATTCCAGTTCGATCGTCCTAACAGGCTTTCCCTCAGGGGCAGGGGATCGCAGACCAGATCACCCTATCCGAGTTGTGGAAATGCGCTCTCCTCAAGTCCCCGAGCCCGCGGCGCGCGATCTCTCGAACTCCCTGATCATCACCTGCCTCCCCACTCCAGCGCTCACGTAGTCCCACCAGGGTGTCTCCCTCTCACCGTAAACGATTTTACCAACATCTATGCCCAGCTCCCTGGCCAGGCCCTCGTACACGCTCCTATTGAAGGGTCTCCTGAACGCCCTCCTCAGGAGGTCTCCTATCTCGAAGCCTCCTAGGGATAGGATGGCCTGAACGTACGCCCTCCCGTAATGCGAGACATTGAGCTCCCCACGGAAGTTTCTCTTGAATAGGGAAACCCTCCTCCTGAACTCCCCCTCCCCGAGCAAGGGAGCCCTCTCGAAGGGCGTCCCAGCCTTTGGGACGAATAGGCTGAGGGAGACCTTGCAGCTCATCATCCGATTGACCCTCCTAGCCAGTTCAGCTGATTCAATCACGTCGCTCTCACGCTCGAAGGGGAGGCCTACCATGAAGTAGAGCTTCACACGCTTGAAGCCGAGATCCCTCGCTTCCTCCACGGCCCTCAGCACATCATCATTTTCCATCCTCTTGTTGATGACCTCCTTCATCCTATCGCTTCCGGTCTCGGGAGCCAGGGTTATCATCCTCTCCCCGGTCTCCCTGATCAGGTCAAGCAACTCCCTATCCACCTGATCGGCCCTGAGGGAGGGCAGGCTCACCCTGAGCCCCCTGCCTGCGGCCTCCCCGAGAACCTCCTTCAGGGCCTTGGAGGAGGCGGCATCTGATCCTATGATGTAGACCTCCCTGAACCCCTGCTCCTGGGCCGAGTCAAGGGCCTCGATGAGCTGAGCTGTTCTCATGTCCACGCGGGGTCTCCAGTGCCATCCTATCCCGCAGAACCTGCAACCCCAGTTGCACCCCCTCGAGATCTCCAAGAGGAACTTGTTGGTGACTCGACCTCCCTCCAAGACCCTCAGCTGATTGTACAGCGGCCGGATCTCGGGGGACCTGTTGAGCCTCACCCTATTCCTCCGCTCGTAGAGGAAGAGGGAGGGGTGGGATACTCCCTCAGGGCCATGCTCCTTCAGCATAACTAGGATCTCCTCGACAAGTCCCTCAGCGTCCCCCATGCCGACGGCCCAGACCAATGGACTCATGGGGAGCGGATTGAAGCTGACAGCAGGTCCTCCAATGATCACGGGCTTTCTAATACCATTCAACATCCTCAGGATGACTGGATACTGACCCTCGAAGTGAAGCGTCGCCAATATGACGTCGAAATCCTCCAGAGGTCTTCCACTCTCGACGGAGCCCCTGATGTCCGTCACGAACCTCTCGGCCATGAGACCATCCACGGAGTTCATCATGAAGTAGAGCATCTGATGACCGAGCGAGCTGACTGCCACCTTGTAGGGTCCCGGGTATATAAGGGCCGCTCTGAGCTCGAAGGATCTGGGATCCCTGTGGTAAAGCCCGCCCTCCTCAACGGGCATGTTTACCTCCCGCATGGGCCGGGGGGGAATCGAACCCCCGACCTCCGCCTCGTAAGGGCGGCGTCATGGCCTCTAGACCACCGGCCCTGGCGCCGGGGGAGGGATTTGAACCCTCGCGGCCCAATGGGCCACTGGCTTAGCAGGCCAGCCCCCTACCGAGCTAGGGCACCCCGGCTCCCCTACTAGGGAGGAGGAGGATTTAAAAAGTTGCCCCCCGCAGCTCACCGAGCTCATCCGAGTGGATGGCCGAGAGACCCGCGCCCGGGAGATGGGGCCCCAGTCTGGGTATGAGACCCCTCGCCTGTGTGCCGGGCTTGCACACGAGCATGAATGAAAGGAACGATGTTCTAGTCAAGGACACGTCCCTAGAGTGCCCCGTCTTAATCAGAGCCCTCCTCACCTGCTTTGGGGTCGCTCCAACTATGAAGAGTATGTCCCTTCCCCTCCTGACCAAGCTCCTT
Source organism: Candidatus Korarchaeota archaeon NZ13-K (assembly GCA_003344655.1). NCBI lineage: Archaea > Thermoproteati > Thermoproteota > Candidatus Korarchaeota archaeon NZ13-K. The sequence goes on along the minus strand of MAIU01000006.1, from coordinate 4,790 downwards.
ATGGTTTGAACCTGTCTGGGAGATATCGAGACGTATATCCCCTTCTCATCACGCTTCATCAGGGATAGCTCCATGGAAAGACCGTCTATCAGGCCGTAGAGCTTGGCTATTCTCCTGAGGGGGAGCCTCCTTCCATCCACCCATTGCCTCCTCACCTCATAGAGAGGATAGAGTCCATCTTTTTTATCTAAAAATGCCTTAAAATAAATTCCATAACCATATTTCCCGAGATCTGTGATGAATCCTTTGAAGAGCTCCCCGGTCTTAACGTCAGCGGCCCTCTTCAGCCTCCCGTAAACCCTGCAGAGCAGGTTCTCAGCGATCCCCTCATCCTTCCCACTCACCCTTACCCTCACCCAGCCGTCCTCCTCAATGTCCAGATCCAGTGAGTCTATCTCCATACCGCTCAACCTGTGCATGATCTCCCATCCGAGCTCCTCCAAGAAAGGATCCGCCCTGATTCCTTTCAAGAGCCTTTCCTGGATGAAGAAATCCCTTGTCAATTCTATCATCCTTCTTCCAAAGCTCTTATGGCATCGTCTATCAGCCTCACCATGGAGTCTATCAGATCCGCCACCTTCTCCCTGTTCACTGGCTCCAGCATCGCCCCGCACACGGGGCACGTGGGAGATCCCTCAGTCATGCTCCTGAGGACCTCATCGAAGCTCAGCCTGGCGTGAGATGGATCGGCTGCGCAAACATAGTACTCACCGGAGAGCTCCTCCTCCTTCCTCCTGATCAGTTCACTCTTCGTCCTCATCAGCCTCCTTATCAGGAAGGATCTAGCGACGTCCTTGTTTATCCTCCAGAAAGATAGATAGTTCCCGTTACCGTCTTCCTTCGCTCCGAGCTGAACGACCAGGTTAGAGTCCTGCATCTGATATAGCATCACCCTCAGGTTCGTCACGGAGAGTTTCAGTATCTCCTGCATCTCCCCCTCCTCTATCACGCCTTCCTTCGCTTCCTCCACGATTCTCCTGGCTAGTTCCAAGTCCTTGGTTATCACGGCCAACGCTAGGACTATCAGCTCATCGTCCACCATATCCATCATCCGAGCCTCAAAGTTTATTTAGGAGGATACCCCCCTCATCAGGGCCCCGGTAGCTCAGCCCGGTCGGAGCGGCCGCCTCGTAAGCGGCAGGTCGCGGGTTCGAATCCCGCCCGGGGCTCCACTGAATACTATTCGCAGTGAAATCAAATAAGCTTTTCCATCCGGGTGCCGTCCCATGTGTTCATGAATGGACGATTGGGACGCTCAGGGCAATGGCCGCGGAGGACCCTCACCTCGCTGGTGTCGCCTCATTTCAGGATCCTCCGATAAAAGCTCCACTTCACCCGATGGGGCCGCCGGGATTTGAACCCGGGACCTCCGGCTCCCAAGGCCGGCATCCTACCCAGCTAGACCACGGCCCAGGTTCAACCGTTCCCTCAATAAATAAAGATTACTGGATCTCCTCGATACCGTCCAGCACCCTCCTTAGCTCATCGTAGGTGTTGGAGAGGGCCTCGCTGATTACCTTGGTATTGCCCAGTATTGGCATGAAGTTCGCGTCCCCAACCCACCTAGGGACGACGTGTATGTGTATATGCCCCTCGAAACCGGCGCCGGCAGCCTTACCGATGTTCATGCCTATGTTGAATCCATCCGGGCTCATCGCCCTCTTAAGCACCCTCACCGAGAGCTTAAGGAGTTCCATAATATCCGCGGTCTCCTCCTCATCAAGCTCATCCAAGTTGGCCACGTGCCTGTAGGGGGCCACCATGAGATGTCCCGGGTTGTAGGGGTACTTGTTGAGCATGATGAACGAGAACTTGGATCTGTAGAGTATCAGGTTGTCCCTATCCCTTTCCCTTCCCTCCCTGGGGAGCGTGCAGAAGATGCACTCCTTCTCCCCCTCACTGGCCAGCAGTTTTATGTAAGGCATCCTCCAGACGGCCCAAAGTCTCCTCAGGCTCAAATCCTACCCTCCTTCAGCCTTATTATGGCCTCCGCCAGATCCCCACCTGTCTCCATGAGGGCCCTCCTCGCGGTCTCCGGATCCACTCCGGCCTGCGAAGCCACCAGGCTGACGTCCTCATCGGAGGGTGAGTAAGGCTGCCCCGCGGCGCCCAGCCTCTCGGACCTTCCCATCACCTGATATATCTCCTCGCCTCCCACCCTCATCAGGGAGACCTGAGGATCCCTTATCACTATAGAATCCCCTGAAACGAGCTTTATCAGAACCTCTGCGGCCTCTATGCTCTCAACTTGGATCCCCATGCTCTTCATCATCCTATCCAAGTCCCTTGGCTTTATCCTCCTCATCGGGCCAGCTGACCCAAAGGTTAATCTAAAGCTTTCCTATTGTCACCCGGGAGTTGGTGGGTTTGTCAGGGGAGCTCTATGTGTGCGAGCTCTGCGGGGGGACCTTCTACGGGAAGCCCGTCGTGGTCGACTTGGACGGATATAAGGCATCCTTGTGCGCTGGATGCGCGAAGAAGGTGAGGAGGGGTAAGAAGAACGAGGAGAGAACCCCGGAACCTCAGGTGGAGGTGAGGACGGCTCGCGTCAAGCAGCCCAAGGGCCCCCCCAAGGAGGCCCCTCCCCCGAGGAGAGGGAGAAGGGAGGGGGAGATCGAGCTAGTGGAGGATTACGGTAAGAGGATAAGGGAAGCTAGGGAATCGCTGGGACTATCCATAGAGCAGGTCGCCGCCTCCCTTAACATAAAAGCATCCCTCCTCAGGAACATAGAATCCGAAAAAGTAGTCCCGAGCTATGAGCTGGCTAGGAACATAGAGAAACTTCTAGAAGTGTCTATAGTGCAGAGGAGTCCCGAGAGGGTGGAGGTGACCAGCTCAGCGCCGCAGCTGACCCACAGGGGAATCACTCTCGGGGAAATAGTGGAGGTGAAGGATAAGAGGAGGAAGGGAGAGGATGCCCACTAACCTCCCACCCGAAGCCCAGGCCAAGTGGGAGGAGTACTCCAAGGCTAAAACGCCGGAGGAGAAGTTGCAGAAGCTCAGGGAGTTCTACTCGCTGATACCAAAGCACAAGGGAACGGAGAAGATGGAGAAGTTCATCAAGAGGAGGATGGCAGAACTGAAAGAGGAGATAGAGAGGAAGAGATACGCTAAGAAGTCCAAGGGAGTCTCTTTGATGGTTGAGAAGAGGGGGGCAGCCCAGATGGTGCTGGTGGGATTCACTAACTCAGGTAGGAGCACCCTGCTGGCGAGGCTGACGAACGCCAGGCCCGAGATATCCCCAAAACCCTTCACAACGATGAGGCCGGTTGAGGGGATGATGGACTTCCGGGGGGCTCAGGTCCAGGTGGTTGAGGCGCCTCCCCTGATACCGGAGGCGCAGGGCGGTCCCACTAATCTAGCTATTGCTCTGGCGAAGAACTCAGATGTGCTGGGGATAACTGTCAGCTCGGTGGAGGATCCGATCGGATCCCTGGAGACGATATTCGGCTTCTTGGAGTCCAGGGAGATATCCTTCGAGAGGCCGGCCGGTAGGGTCAGGATAAAGAGGAGCAGGGCGGCGCCCGCACTCATAATAATAAACAAGGGGAGGCTGGTTGACTGCTCCGAGAGGGAGGTCAGGGAGTTGCTCCTACAGTTCGGGATAGACAGGGCCTGGGTCGAGATAGAGGGTTCAGTCACGATGGATGATGTTGAGGAGGCGATATTCGGGGAGAAAAGCTACAAACCAGCGATAATATTCCTCACGAAATCCGATATGCTGGAGGATCCTAGCGTAGTCGATGAGGTGAGGAGGAGGTATGAGAGTAAGGTGATCGGGGTCGTGGCATCGCCTACGCAACTCCCGTCGAGGGATGAGCTGGGTGAGATGATACTCAGGGAGCTGGGACTCATAAGGGTGTTCACGAAATCCAAGAACGAGAGACTCCCGTCGGAGAGGGCGGTCATACTCCCAAGGAACTCCAGCGTCATCGATTTGGCGGAGTTCATACATGAATCCTTCAAGGAGAGGTTCAGGTACGCCAAGGTGTGGTCCGGAAGGCTCCCCTACTCGCCCATGAAGGTGGGACCGGATTTCCTGCTCGAGGACGGGGATGTTGTGGAGATAGTGGTGAGCTGAATGTCTGACGTTGAATTGGAGAAGAGGATCGTGGCTAGGGAGGCCTTGAAGCTCGTAGAAGGGGTTGAGGTCCTCGGGTTGGGATCCGGCTCCACGGTGGCCGTCTTCGTCGAGGAGCTTGCCAGATCGGATCACGCTGGGAGGCTCTTGGTGATCCCCTCCTCGAGTCAGATAGAGAGGGTGGCCAGGGGGATGGGCCTCAGGGTCGTGCATCCCGATGAGGGGAGGCCGGAGCTTACCGTGGACGGCGCGGATGAGGTGGATGGGGAGCTGAACCTCCTGAAGGGAGGGGGAGGGGCCCTGCTCAGGGAGAAGATACTCGCCCTCCACAGCGAGGTGTACGTCGTCATAGCGGACCACACGAAGCTAGTAGAGAGACTTTGCTCGAGGAGACCCCTTCCGGTGGAGGTCCTCCCCTACGGGGTCTCTTGGACCATCGATAGACTGACGAAGGAGATGGGCTGCGACGCCGAGCTGAGGATGGCGGGAGGTTCGCGCTTCGTCACGGACAACGGCAACCTGATCGTCGACCTCAGGTGCCCCCCTCTGGATGATCCCGCGTCCGTGGAGAGGAGGATCAAGCTCATACCGGGCGTGATGGAGGTCGGGATATTCAGCAACCTGGCCGATTGCGTTCTCATCACGATAGGCGCGGAGGTGAGGAGGCTGGGCGACTGCCATTTTTAAAAGGGTGACCCGTGTGATGATC